>CALKVR010000654.1 GCA_938004815.1 uncultured Polyangiaceae bacterium
CGTCACGCGCCTCGGCGCGAATGCCGACCGGGTTCCATGTGCGCGGCCCGCCGAACGCGCGCTCGTAGACGAGCGGCATGCGGGTGAGCTTCGGGCCGTGGAGGACGGTGCCGTCGGGGCCGGCCGAGCGATCGGCCAGCACCTCGATGGATTTGTCGAGGCTGCCGACGACGAGCCGCGCCACGAGCGAGCGCGTCGGCCGCACTCCCGGCGAGAAGGCGTGGCCCCAGAGCGTGACGTCGACGCCGCGCTTCGAGGGCGCCAAATCGGTGGAGATGCAGAGGCTGCGCTCGACGTTGTCGTCGAGGTAGGAGTCGCTCTCGGCGATCGCGTCCTGCGTGGGCGCGAGCTCGCTCTTTCCCGGCGTGAGCTCGAACGTAGCCTTGCAGACGATCGCGGCGATCCAGCGGCCCTCAGCCGTCGGCCAGGTGACCGTCGCCGCCGGCACGCTCCCGCGGATCGCGGGGCGACCGATCAATTCGAGCCTGCCCCGCCGCCGCCGCCCACGCCGCCGCTGCGCGACGGGCCGGGCGCCGGCCAAAGCTTGGCGAAGCCGACCCCGAGGAGCTTGCCCTCGGCGAGCTCGACGAGCGCACCGTACCGACATTTTTCGCGCAGCACGCCCGACTGCGTCGGACCCGGAGAGCGGTCGACGACGACCTCCTGCCCCTCTTGCAAGCCGGCGAAGAGGCGCACCTGCCGCGCGATGCCCGCGAGGTCGGTGGGCGCCTCACCCGCGTGCGCGCGCACGTGGGTGGTGCGGGTGCGCTTGACGATCCCGCGCTCGAGGTAGACATGGCAGAGCGCGTCGTCGCCCGAGAGCAGCACACCGAGGCGGTCCTTGCCCGCGGCGGTGGGGACGATGACGACCGAGCCGGCGAGAAAGGGCGACGCCGACGCGCCGTCCACGCGCCCGCCGAGCCGGACGCGCATCGAGTCGACGGTGGGTGCGCCCTCGAGACTGCTCGCGAAGCCCTGCGTGAGGGGGAGATAGACCTTCCGGCCCATATGCTCAGGAGCTTAGCAGGTGTCGCCGGTCAGGCGCCGTCGACCGGTTTGACGGCGGCGTCGGGCCCCTCCAGCGGCGGCAGTGTGCCGGCGTCGGTCTTGGGCCCGACGAGGTAGATCTCTTGCTGAGCGGGGTAGGTGTCGGTGCTCTCTTCGACCAGGGTCTGCCCCGACGAGGCGAGCGTCACCGTTTTCACCCGCTTGATGACCATCCCGCGCTTGCCCTTCTGCTTGAGTCGGAACTCGCCCTCCGGGAGCGCGGCCTTCTCGAGCTTACGTGAGTACTTCAGGATGCCGGCGGTCTGGGTCGCGAGCTCGACCGTCGCTGGCCGCTCTTTGCCGAGGACCTCGAAACGCAGCGTGCCCGGCTCGAGCGTGGCCGCGACGACCACCGGGAACGAGAAATTGTTGCGGATGCGAAGGTCGAGGACCGGATACGAGACCGTCGCGTCGAGGCCGGGACGAATGTAGCCGCTGGGGCGAGAGTGGTTGCGGCGCTCGATGACCTCCAGCCCGCCGAAGAAGGCGGCAGCGTAGAGGGTGCTCGCGACCTGGCAGGAGCCGCCGCCGATCCCGAGGCGCGACTCGCCCTTGTAGATCTCCGGCGCCGGAAAGAAGCCGTTGTCCTCGGTGCGCGGGCCGACCACGTCGTTGAAGCTCACGGTGTCGCCCGGGGCGAGCACGATGCCGTGCAGAGCGTCGGTGGCGCGCACGATGTTCTTGTCGCGCCCCGGCGGCCCGCCATACCGCGTCTCGAAGCTCCCGACGACGTTCGACACGTCGGCGGCGGCGGCGACCTCGGTCGTCGCGGCGGGGATCCACGAGTAGTGAACGACCTGGGCCGCCGCCGAGCCGGTGCGCGCCGCGCGAAGGATCGCTTCTGCCGTCGCGTAGGCGTCCGAGTACGAGCCTGGCTCGTGCGGCGTCACGCCGCCGTCGCCGGTCAGCACGCGCCGCGCGCCGCGCGGCCTCTTGTCGGTCTCCTCTTTTGCGTGCGCGAGCAGCTCGGCGACCGCCTCGACGGGGAGCTCGATCGAGAGCGCGATCGCCGTCCCCTCGTCGCGGCTCCGCCTGGCCGCGTGGACGCGATCTTCCCAGCCCCCGACGCGGCCGACCTCCATCGCGTGCTCGGCCGCCGATGCGGTGTCGGCTGTTGCGCCGAGGCTACGAAGCGTGACGGCTCCGATCTCTCGGTCGCCGTCTTTGACGACCACGGGTCGGTCGAGCACGCGTTCGGCGATCGACTCGATCTGGGGCTCCGCCGCGGCGTCGGGGGTCACGGCTACGCCGTCGACGCTGAGGCCGGCGGCGACCCGGCCAGCGGCAGGGAGAGCCGCGTCGAGGTGGCGGTACACGAGGACGCCGGCAGCCCCGCTCGCGAGGAGCAGGGAGGCTGACGCGACCGCGATCGCCTGGCGAGCTCGAAGACCCATGCTCACGTTCGTGAACGCCCGGAGGG
>CALKVR010000655.1 GCA_938004815.1 uncultured Polyangiaceae bacterium
GGAGAGGGAGAGGGAGAGGGAGAGGGCCGCGGATCGCTGCAGGCGAGGAGGGCGAGCAGGGCGACGTTGGTGAGGATCCGGCGTCGGGAGCGCGGGTTAGGCGACGCCATACTTCTGCAACTTGTAGAGGAGCGCGCGGCGCGACATGCCGAGCGCGCGCGCAGCGTGGGTGCGGTTGTTTCGATGGGCGCGCAGCGCCTCGAGGATGCGCGCCTTCTCCAAGTCGGCCATTTCGCCGCGCACACCTCCGCCGGCGGCCGCCGCGTTCGCGGTGTCGGCGAAGGGCAGCGCGTCGACCTCTATGCTGGCGGAGTCGGCCAGGATGAACGCTCGCTCCATGACGTTCTTGAGCTCGCGGATGTTCCCGGGCCACTCGTGGTTCACGAGAGCCCGCGCGGCCGCCTCGGAGATCTCGGGGACGGCCCGGCCATGCTGCTCGGCCAGCGCGCGCAGGAACGAGTCGGCGAGGAGGATGATTTCGGTCCGCCGGGCGCGGAGCGGGGGCACGGTGATCGTGATCGGGTTCAGCCGATAGAATAGATCTTGCCGAAAGAGCCCCTGCGGAACCATCTCGGCGAGATCGCGATGCGTCGCGCATACGATCCGAACGTCGACGGGGATGTCGGCGTCTCCCCCGAGGCGGCGAACCACACGCGCTTCCAGAACGCGGAGCAGGCCCACCTGAGTCGCGATGGGAATGTCGCCGACTTCGTCCAAGAACAGCGTCCCGCCGTGCGCCTGCTCGAAGATCCCGTGGTGCCGCCGATCTGCGCCGGTGAACGCCCCCTTCTCGTGGCCGAATAGCTGGCTCTCGAGCAGCGTCGCCGGGATCGCGGCGCAGTTGATCCGGACGAACGGGCCGCCTCTCCGCGGGCTCAGGTGGTGAATCGCGTCGGCGACCAGCTCTTTGCCGACCCCGGTCTCGCCCGTCACGAGCACGGTCGTCGGGGCGACGGCGACCCGGCGAACGATTCGAAAGACGTCCACCATGCTCGGGTCGGCGATCACGAGGCCGCTCGGCGCCGCCGGCTCCGTGGGGCCCGACCGCCGGGCCTGCGCGGCCGCCACCACGATCTCGAACGGGCCGACCGCGACGACGTCGCCGGACCGGAGGGGCTTCGAGGTGCCGCGCAGGACGTTGCCGTTGTGCCGCGAGCCGTTTCGGCTGCTCAGGTCGGTCAGGACCAGCGCGTCACCGCGCGCCTCGATCTCGGCGTGACGGCGTGAGACGCGCGCGTCCGACGTGAGGACGGTCGACTCGGGCGCACGACCGATCGTGACCGCCTGTCCCGGGCCGACCTCGATGACGCGCACGTCAGGGAGGTCATCGTCGCTCCTGGGGTCGGCCAGACGAACCACCAAGAGGGCGCGCGCGTCGCGGAACTCGGCGGGCTGACCACCCGCGTCGTCGATGTCCGTCTCGGTCTGTGCGTCCGACACCGGCGCCGATGCTATCTCGTCAGAACGCGACCACGAGCCCCGATCCATTCACGGCGACGTCGGACTCGGGCAACGCGAGTGATATCGACAGCGCGATCACGGTCGCTACCGCGAACCCGGCCCCGACGCCCAACGACACGTCTGCGACGGTTCGATACGTGTACACCGTATCGAGGTCTTCGGCCTGGCAAGCGCGCGTGGTGCCGCACTCGTCCTTCAACGCCGATTCTCCTTGGAGCGCGCTGATCCCGGCGAACGCGAGCACACCGGCCGAGACGACGGTGGCGCCGGCGAAGACCCACGTGACGGGGTGGATCCTCTCGATCGTCGCGCGCTCGGTGCCCGCTGGCGTGGCCGTATCGCGCGGCGCGCGACTACGAAAGTCCAGCTCGACGCGCTGGTTCTTCTGCCCGACCACCACGACGATCTCTCGCTCGATGGTACGCCCCGCCAGCGTGACCGAGAGCTTGTGTTTGCCGGGGTCGATGGGTGCTGGTCGCCCGTCGGTGGTGAGGCGGGTCGGCGAACCGTCGACCTGGACGGACGCCCCGCCGGCGGTGTCGCCGTCGGCCTGCACGACGAGCACCACGGTGGGCAGATCGCGCTCGACCTCGGCCAGCCATCGAACGCAGTCGACCTCGATGGGGTCGGCGCACGCTGGGCTCGCACAGGCGACGAGCTCGCCGTGCGCCTCGACGAGGTGGTTCTCGAGGCGCCGCTCCTGCGCGCGGACGTAGGCATCTTCGCACGCACCCGCTGCTCGCGCGGCGGGCGTCGCGATCGCCGTTGCGGTCGCGACGAGAAGAGCGATGCTGACGCGGGTCATGTCTACCTGCCGACGCACTCCGGCTTGGGATGCCTGATGCCTCGCGCGTCTACCGTGTACCAGATCGCGCACGGATCCGGCGGCGGGGCGGCGGTCGACGGCGCGGCGGGTTTTCGCGCAGGGGGCGCTGGGGTCGAGGGTCGTGGCGGAGCGGTCGGGCCGGCGGTCTCGCTGCTCGATGCGGACGGGGCGGGGGAGGCG
>CALKVR010000656.1 GCA_938004815.1 uncultured Polyangiaceae bacterium
GGGCGCGGCCGCGGGCGCGCGCGGCGACTTGGGCATCTCGGCCAGGACCGAGCCCTGAGCGTTTCGCAGATCGCTCGACGAAATCTCGGCTGTCCGTCTGGCGACGTCGTCGACGAGCTTCGCTCTTCGCTCCAGCTGTTCTCCCAGCATCCCCTCGACGAGCTTGCTCACGGCGGCGGGCGACGCGACGCCGAACACGCGCTCGACCTCGGCCGCCATCTCGCGCGCCGTCGCAAAGCGATCGGCGCGGTCCCCCGCCAAACCTCGCAGGACGATTTCGTCTGCGCCCTCCGGCAGCCCCGGTGCGACCGAGGATGGCGGCGCAGGGTGCTGGCTCAAGAGCTTCTGGATGATCTCGGCGTCGTTGTCGCCCGGAAAGAGCCGGCGGCCGACGAGCGCCTCCCAGAGCACCGCGCTCGCGCCGTACACGTCGACGCGCCGATCGAGCGGCTCGCCGCGCACCTGCTCGGGGGCCATGTAGGCCACCTTCCCCTTGACCTTCCCTGCTTGGGTGCGGCGTCCGCGCTCGGTCGCCTTGGCGATGCCGAAGTCGAGCAGGCGAGAGAGACCATCGCGGCCGACCAAGATGTTGTCGGGCGACACGTCACGGTGGACGAGGCCGAGCGGCTTGCCGTCGTCATCGCGGGCTTCGTGCACCGCGTGGAGGCCATACAATGCCTGGGAGACGACCGCGCCGACGATCGGCAGCGGGAGCCTGGCGCCCTTTCTCTGCACGGCGCGGAGCACGCGGGCGAACGACTCGCCTGCCAGGTACTCCATCACCAAGAAGAGCTCTTTGTCCTCCCTCACGACGTCGAGCGTCGCCACCACGTTGGCGTGTTGCACCCGGGCGGCGAGGCGCGCCTCATCCAGGAACATGGCGACGAACTCGGGGTCCGACGCCAGGTGCGGGTGCATCCGCTTGATGGCGACTGTCCGCGAGAAACCCACGGCGCCGAGGAGCCGACCCAAGTGCACGGTCGCCATGCCGCCGGTCCCGATGACGTCGCAGATGGCGTAGCGCCCCAGGACGACGATAGGAGACTCGTCGGTCATTCGAGCAGCGAGGCTACCAAGTCCCTACGCGATCACAAAGGCGGCAGGTTCCGATATGCTCGCCGCGTTTCGCGCTGCGGTCCCCTGAGCCGTCGATGCAACGCACACTCCTCTTTACGACGCAGGCCTACGGCTACTTCGAACCGGCGCTGGCGGCCGAGGCGCCATTCGAACGCGGGAGCATCGAGCGCAAGGCGTTCCCCGACGGTGAGCGCTATCTACGGCTCGACGCGGACAGCTGGGGGCGAGACGTGGTGCTCCTCGGGGGCACGCCGACCGATCTCGATTGGCTCGAGGTCTACGATCTCGGCTGCGCGATCTCGCGCGCGGGCGCTCGCTCGCTCTCGATCGTGATGCCGTACTTCGGCTACGCGACGATGGAGCGCGCGGTCAAGCCGGGCGAGGTGGTGACGGCCAAGACGCGGGCGCGGCTCATCTCGAGCATCCCCGAGTGTGAGGCGGGCACGCGCATCTTTCTCTTCGACCTGCACACCGACGGCATCGAGTTCTATTTCGGCGACGACCACGTCACGCATCACATCTACGGCGCGCCGGTGATCACGAGCCTGATCCGCCGGATCACCGACGGGCGGCCGTACGTGCTCGGCGCCACCGACGCGGGGCGCGCGAAATGGGTCGAGAGCCTCTCTCGGAGCCTCGGCGTCGACCCCGCGTTCGTCTACAAGCGGCGCGACCCGGGTTCGGGCGCGATCTCGCTCACCGGCGTCAACGCCGACGTCAAAGACCGCGACGTCGTGATCTACGACGACATGATCCGCACCGGGTCGTCGCTGCTTCAAGCGGCGCAGGCCTACAAGAGCGCCGGCGCAGCGAACGTCCACGCGGTCACGAGTCACCTCGTCCTTCCGCCGGGGGCGCTCGCCCGCCTGCAGGGCTCGGGGCTGCTAGCCTCGATCAGCGGAACGAACTCCCACCCCGGGAGCAACCAGCTCGCGGCGGTGCCCGGTGCCGTCGCCGATATCGCGGGCCTGTTCGCCCGAGCGCTCGAGATCTCTACGCGGCGGTAAATCGGCGAAAGTGGCCACGCACGTCTTTCTCTCCCCAGGCATGTTCGGTTTCGCCCGCGTAGCGAGCTTCAGCTACTTCGAGCACGTCATTCGTGCGCTGACCGATCGGTTCGCTCAGCGCGGGCGCGCGGCGCGCGTCGTCGTGTGCGACGTGCACCCCCAGACCGTGCGCGAGCACGCTGGAGCCGACGTCGACCCGATCCACGTCGTGGGGCACTCGACGGGCGGTCTCGACGCGCGGCTGGTCGCGTCACCGAGCGTGCACCTCCCGGGCATCGGGCCCGACGATCTCGCGTGGTTGCCCCGGCTCCGGTCGATCACCACGATGAACACGCCCCACTACGGCACCCCTCTCGCCGCGTTCTTCGCCACCAAGAGCGGCCAACAGGTCCTCTACGCGGCGATGGCCCTCACGGTGACGGTGCTCAAGCTCGGCGCGCCGCCGCTGGCGGCCGCGAGCGCGCTGATGGCGGCGTTCTCGCGGGTATCGGGCGCGATCGAGCTCTCGGTGATGGAGCGGACGAGCGAGTCGATCATCCGTGTGCTCGACGACGCCTCGAGCCGCGACCTCCGCGGGTTTTTGCGGCTGATCCGCGACGATCAGGGCGCGGTGATCCAGCTCACCCCCGAGGCGATGGACCTGTTCCAGGCCGCGGTCGAGGATCGCCCCGGCGTGCGATA
>CALKVR010000657.1 GCA_938004815.1 uncultured Polyangiaceae bacterium
GCTTTCCAGGTCGCGGTCTCGGACTCGGGGTTTCCGATCACCTTGCCGGTGTCGTCGAGCGTTTCGGTCACGATGGTGGCGCGCTCGTCGTCGACGACCATGAAGGTCATCCGCGTCTGCTGCGGCGGCTTGCCGGGGACCTCGGTGACGAACGTGATGGTGCGGCCGGCCTTGCTGGCGTCGCGGATCTGCTCGGCGGTGTAGGGGCGCGGCGCGAAGGCAGCGTCGGGATCGGGCGTGGGCGCGGCGGCCGGCGGCGCCGTCGTGGGCGTCGTCGGCGGCGGAGGAGCCACTGGTGCGCACGCCGTCAAGGCGCAGGCGAGGAGTGCGGCAAGGCGCAGCATGGTTCGGCAGGATACACGCTGCCACGCGGCCGATGCGCCCAAGCCGGGCGCCCCGAGATGGTCTATGACAGCGCCGATGTCCCGCCGCGTCGCGCTCTCGATCTCGCTCTTGGTGGCGTGCGCTGCTCGCGGCGGCGAGCCCATTCGGGTGGGTGAGCCGGTGGCGCCGTCGCAGCCTTCGGACGGGGGGCATCCCTCCGAGCTGCCTGCTGAGGACAGTCGAAGGGCGACGCTCGAGGCGAGCTGCTTCGCAGAGCCCTTCAAGGCGAGGGACGCGGGGCTCGATGCGATGCCGCTCGGCCCGGAGCGGGAGGCACGTCTGCATCACTTTCTCTCCAGCGACGGGTGGAATTGCCGGCGTGTGCCGCGACGACGGCGAGCCGAAGGACGAGGGGCGGCTGGGCGGTCCCTATCCGGCTCGCGTCGAGGAATGTCGCTACGCCATCGCGCGCGTCTACTACCAGGTTCGGTGGTGGGCGCCCGCCGCGCGGTGGTTTCGCCGCGTGGTCGCCGAGCATCGCGACACGGAGGTGGCAGTCTTTGCTGCGGAGCTTTACCTGCGCTCCCTCCACAGTCTGGGCTCGGATGCGGACCCACGGCGCCCCGAATGCCATGAGCTGCTCGTCGAAGATGCCGACCGTCTGACGTGTCTGCTTTGCCGAGGACCCGAGCCGAGCTCGCTGTGTCGGTCCATGGGCGACTTGCGTCGGGATGCGCTCTCCGCCCTCGGGCGAAGCGAGCCCGAGGCGCGCGCGTCGTGCGCGCACTGACGCGCGACGTGCCGCGTCGAGCCCTATGCCGGTCTCGCCGGTGGTGCCATGCTTCGACCATGCGCTGTGACCCGGGCCCGATCTCGATCGCCGTCGTGCTCCTCGCCTGCGGGGCCGGGGAGCCACCGCCGCGCGCGGAGCTGGCTGCTCCGGCGCTTGCGCCTTCGCCGGCGGTGACGGAGAGCTCGGCCGCGCCGACCGCGAGCGCCGCGCCCGCGGTCGCCGGGCCGTCGTCGTGCCCCGAGGGCATGCTCCTCGTGGACGGCTCGTACTGCACGGATCTCGAGGTCCACTGCCTCGAGAAATTCCACGCGCCGCAGAACAACCTCTGGGTGTGCAAGCGCGTGCGTGAGCCGACCAAGTGCGTCGGGAGCGAGCGGCCGATGCGCTACTGCATCGACAAGTACGAGTTCCCGAACCGCGAGGGCGTGCGCCCGATGGTGATGCAGAACTTCTACCAGGCGCAGGTGCACTGCGAAAAGCTGAAGAAGCGCGTCTGCACCGAGCAGGAGTGGACGCTCGCGTGCGAGGGCCCCGAGCGGACACCGTTCCCGTACGGCTACGTGCGCGACCCGAGCAAGTGCAACGGCGACCGGCCCTACGGGTTCCCCGACAAGAAGCTGGTGCTCGACCGCGATCCCAAAGAGCTCGAGCGGCTCTGGCAGGGCAAGGTCTCGGGGTCGCAGCCCGACTGCGTGACCGCGTACGGCGTCCACGACATGCCCGGAAACGCCGACGAGCTCGCGGCGAGCGTCTCGAAGTTCCCCGGCAAGCCCAAGTCGAACTTCGACAACGTGACGACGGGCGGGCCTTGGTACTACGGCGTCCGCAACATGTGCCGGCCCAAGATCTACACGCACGACGAGAGCTTCGCTTACTACTACCTGTCGTGGCGGTGCTGCGCCGAGCCCGACGGCAAGCCCACCGATCCACGCACCCCCAAGCAGATCGAGCGCGGGTGGACCTTCGACCGGGTCCGGCAGATCGCCGAGAACAGCTGGAAGCTCCCCTTGAACCCGAAGTGGCCAGGCGACGACGGCTACGTCTCCGGCGGCCCGCGGTAGCGGCTCTCTTGTGTCCGGCGCGCGGCCGGGGGACCATTCGCGTTCGAAATGCGCCGCCTCCTTGCTTGCTCGGTCGCCCTCGGTGTGTCCATCTCTGCGCTGCTCGCCCCCGCCTCGGCGCTGGCCGAAGAGGTGGCGACGCCGTGCGAGCCAGACGCATTGACCTGCCAGGCCGCTCCCGTCGCGTTCACGAAGGAGCTCGAGCTCCCGATCGACGGCGGCTTCGACACCGGCTGGGTGCCATCGGGCTCGCCGCTCCAGGTTCACTTCTGGGCGCAGCTCTACGCGTCGACGTACGTCGATCTCGCGGGCGAGCTCGAGACGACCTGGCCCGAGGCGCTGCGACTCGATGCGGTGCCGACCCCGGGCGCGGGCGCTCTCGGCATCCACTACGGCGTCGACATCGGGGGCGAGGCGATGGTGCAGGTCGAGGTGCTCGGCCAGACGTACTCGTGGACGGGCCCCATCCCCTACGTGCCGCAGTTCGACTTTCAGGTCGACAGCGAGACGAGCTTCGATCCTTGGGCCTTCGATGGCGTGACCGTGTCGGGCTCGACGATGCCGGCGACCCTCATCCAGGTCGACGTCACGAGCTTCATCGGCATCGACATCCCTGGGCTCTCGGGGGGGCTCGAGCTCGACGTCATGATGGACCTCGACGCGACCTACAAGACGACCGAGATCCGGGTGTTCGAGCCGGACGGGATGCTCGTCGCGGGCGGCTCGATCTTCACCGACGCGCCCGCCTCGACGAGCGCCATCTTCCTCGGCGGGCCGTACGCCGAGTACGAGGTCCAGCCCATCGGTGAGATCGTCTACGACGGCACGCTGCACCTGATCCCGGCGTTCTACATCGACACGATCGGCCCCGACTTCTCGATCCCGATTGCCGACATCCCCATCCCGTTCTCGATCGAGCAAAAGAACTGGGAGTTCGATCGCGCCGGCGTGCACGTGCCGCTCCCCGACATCGCGCTCCCCGGCGATGACGATACGTCCGGCGGGGGCGAGTTCGAGCCGCCGCCGGCCGCCCTCGACTTCGGTGAGGTGTGGGTCGGCACGTCCAAGCCGCTCGCGCTCGAGGTCCACAACCTGGGCGAGGCGAAGCTCGCGTCGTCGATCGCCCCCGGCGACCCCGCGTTCGTCTCGGCGGCGAGCGAGCTCGAGCTCACGCCCGGCGCCAAGGCTTCGGTGATCGTCAACTTCGAGCCGACCGTCGCCGGTGACTTCACGACCACGCTCGTCCTCGCCACCAACGATCCCGACGAGCCGACGCGCGAGGTGACGCTCCACGGCGTGGCGGTCGAGCAGGCGGGTGAAGACGATCTCGACCCGCCCACCGACACGATCCCCGAAGACGACGGGTGCAACTGCCGCACCGCCGGTAGCCCCGGCTCGCGGTCTGCCGCGCCCTGGGCCATCGCGCTCGCCGCGGCCCTGTTCGCTCGCCGCCGCCGCCGCTGAGCGATCAGCTGCGCTCGAACCAGGCAACGCGCGGGCCGCCGTAGGGCGCGGTGCGCGCGACCCAGCGGGCTCGCTGGAGCGCCGCCGCGACCTCGGGCGCGCCGGCTGCGTCGTGGTGGGCGGCGATGCGGCCCGGGGACGATGAGCCGAGGGCCTCGAACGCCGCGTCCACGCTCGGGCCCATCGGGATGCTCTTGCCGGCGATGACGTTCTCGAACGCCGGCCCGACCGAGAGCCCGCCGAGAGCGCGCGAGAGATCGAGGCGCGATACGTCGGAGAAGAGCGCGTCCAGATCGGGAAAGAGCGCGAGCACGACCGGCCCAGAGGCGTACGCGACCCGCGCCCTGGCGAGCTGGCTCGCGATCTGCGCGGCGGCCGCGTCGTCGGCGCACCGCAGGGCCAGAGCGTTCGTGACGAAGCAGGCCATCGTCGAGACGAACCCCCGCGTGGGGACGATCTCGGCGAGCTGAGGGTACTCGGCGAGCAGCCTGCCCAGGGTGAGGACACGCCTGGGTGGCACGAGCCGCTCGAGCACGACCGTCACCTTGGTCTGCGACTCGTTGCGAAAGACGAGCGCGCGCGGCTCGGGCCGCATGTGCACGAGCTGGGGTTGGATCGAAGAGGTAAGCGAGAAGGTTGCCTCGCTGCCGAGCTCGCCGTCGCCGGTGACGATCAACGCCGGGGGCCCGAGCATGGGCAGCGTGCGGATCTGGTACGGGCCCGGCTCGAGCGCGGTCGTCATGTCGGCCTCTTGGCCGGGCTCGAGCGTCTCTTGCGCGAGGACTTGCGGCGTCCGCGACGGGCTGCCCAGACACTCCATCCTCACGCTCAGAGGCCGGACCTCGGGGCTCGGAAAGAAGTGCACGGCCAGGCTCTCGGGGTAGCTCGCGTCGAGCGGAATCCGGCAGCTCTCGCAGTGGACGGTGGGCGGCGCACCGTGGGGGCCCAGCTCGCCGCGCGGCACGAGGCACGAAGGACACAAGATGTC
>CALKVR010000658.1 GCA_938004815.1 uncultured Polyangiaceae bacterium
GCCTTGGTCGTGTCGCTGCTGGTTGTCTCCGCGGCTGCCGCCGACAAGGCGACGTGCGTGAACGCCTACGACGAGGGCCAGAAGCAGCGAGCTGCGGGCTCGCTCAAGGCTTCGCTCGAGCTCTTTCGCGTGTGCGCGGAGCCCGACTGTCCCGCGGCGACCAAAAAAGACTGCACCACCTGGTTCGGCGAGGTCGAGGCCAGTCTGCCTACGGTCGTCGTGCGCGCGGTGGACGCGGCGGGGCACGACCTCACCGACGTGACGGTGCTCGTGGATGGCCAGCCGTTCTTGGACCGGCTCGACGGCAAGGCGGTCACGGTCGACCCAGGAAAGCACGTGTTCGGTTTCGAGCGCCCAGGAGCGAAGCGGATCGAGCGAGACATCGTGATTGCGCAAGGCGAGAAGAATCGCCGCATCGAGATCCGCTGGGCCGAGAGCCCCGACCCCGACGAGCCGAAGCGCGACGTCGATCGAAATGATCCGCCGTTCGTCTCGCCCGGCACGTGGGTCCTCGGCGGCATCGGGCTCGCCGGGGTCACCGTGTTCGCCGTCGTCGGCGGGCTCGCCCTCGCCGAAAAGAGCGACGCTGCCGAGACGTGTGCGCCCAGCTGCTCGGACTCGGTGGTCGACGGGATCCGCGCGAAGCTGATCGTGGCCGACGTATCGCTCGCGGTCGGGGTCGCCTCCCTCGGCGCGGCCGTCGTCCTCGGCATCCTGAGCTACGATCCAGGCCCTGAGCCAAGGACGAAAAAGGCCGCGTGGTCGATGGGGGCGGCGCCGTGCGACGGCGGTGCGATCGGGGTGGTCTCGGGCACCTTTTGAGGGTAACTCCGCGGCGTGCCGCCCCAAGCCTTTCCGCACGATCCCGAGATCACCGAGGCGCTCGCGCGCGACCACAAGCTGACGCCGGCCGAGTACGAGCGAGCGGTGGCCCGGCTCGGGCGGCCGCCGACGTACACCGAGCTCGGCGTGCTCAGCGTCATGTGGAGCGAGCACTGCTCGTACAAGAGCTCGCGCGTGCACCTCGCGCGGCTGCCGACCAAGGGCCCGCGCGTCATCCAGGGCCCGGGCGAGAACGCGGGCGTGGTCGATATCGGCGACGGCTTCGCGGCCGTGTTCAAGATGGAGTCGCACAACCACCCCTCGTACATCGAGCCTTTCCAGGGCGCGGCGACGGGCGTGGGCGGCATCCTGCGCGACGTCTTCACGATGGGCGCGCGGCCGATCGCGAACCTCGACTCGCTCCGGTTCGGCCGCCCCGATCACCCCCGCACGCCCGAGCTGCTCCGCGGCGTCGTCGCCGGGATCGGCGGCTACGGCAACTGCATCGGCGTGCCGACCGTGGGCGGTGAGCTGTTCTTCGATGCGGCCTACGACGGCAACATCCTCGTCAACGCGTTCACGTGCGGCGTCGTTCACCGCGACGCGATCTTCTACGGGCGCGCGAGCGGCGTCGGCAACGACGTGCTCTATGTCGGCGCCCGGACCGGTCGCGACGGCATCCACGGCGCGACGATGGCCTCCGACGAGTTCACCGAGGGCGGCCCGAGCCAGCGCCCCACGGTCCAGGTCGGCGACCCTTTCATGGAGAAGCTGCTCCTCGAGGCGTGCCTCGAGATCTTCGCCGAGGACCTGCTCGTCGGCGTGCAAGACATGGGCGCGGCCGGGCTCACGTCGTCGTCGGTCGAGATGGCGGGCCGATCGGGCAGCGGGCTCGAGCTCGATCTCGACAAGGTGCCGCGTCGCACCAAGGGCCTGACGCCGTACGAGATGCTCCTCTCCGAGTCGCAAGAGCGCATGCTCATGGTCGCCAAGCCCGGCAACGAGGCGCGCGTGGCCGAGATCTGCAAGAAGTGGGAGCTCGACTGCGCCGTCATCGGCAAAGTCACCGACACGGGTCGCTGGGTCATCCGCGCGACACCGGGCTGGGACCCGTACCTCCAGCGCGGCACCGCCCCGGCCGGCGAGAGCATCGTCGTCTGCGATCTTCCGGTCGACTTTCTCACCGACGAGGCGCCCAAGTACGACCGCCCGCAGGCCGACGATCCCAAGCTCGCGGAGCGCGCCGCGTTCGATCCGAGCACGATCGCCGATCCCTCATCCTGGGCCGAACAGCTCGTTCGCCTGGTGGGTAGCCCCAACCTCGGCTCGCGGCGGTGGATCACGCGCCAGTACGACTCCATCGTCCGCGGGGGGACGCTCGCCGGCCCCGGCGGTGACGCAGCGGTGGTGCGCGCGTTCTGCGAGCACAAGGGAACGCGCGTGGAGAAGATCCTGGCCTTCTCGTCCGACTGCAATGGGCGGCTCTGCGAGCTCGACGCGTTCGAGGGCGCGAAGCAGGCGGTGGCAGAGGTGTGCCGTAACCTGTCGTGCGTCGGAGCCGAGCCCATCGGCCTCACCGACTGCCTCAACTTCGGCTCGCCCGAGCGACCCGAGATCATGCGCCAGTTCGCGCGCGCCATCGATGGGATGGCGGCCGCGTGCAACGCGCTCGCGGTGCCGATCGTGAGCGGCAACGTGAGCCTCTACAACGAGACCGAGGGTCGAGCGATCCTGCCCACCCCGACGGTGGCCGCGGTCGGGCTCGTCGCATCCATCGCGCACGTCGTGCGCGCCACGTTCCAAGAGGCAGGCCACGCGATCTACCTCCTCGGCTCGTCGCGTGGCGGCCCGCTCGGCGGCTCGCACTACGTTTCGGACCGAACGGGCGGCGCCATCGCGGGCGCGATCCCGGTGCTCGATCTGGAGGCAGAGCAGAAGCTCCAAGCGCTGGTCCGCGAGCTCGCCCGCGACGGTCTGGTCGAGACGCTGCACGACGTCTCCGACGGCGGGCTCGCGATCGCGATCGCCGAGTGCGCGGTCGCCCACAGCGACCCGCGGGCGGTCGTGGGCGCGAAGCTCGCGCTGCCCGGCGGTGAGACCGTCGCCGCTGCTCTCTTCGGCGAGGCGCCGACCCGCGTCCTCGCGGCGGTGAAGCCGGCCGAGGCGGCCGCGATCGAAGCGCGCGCCCGGGCCGTTGGGGTCGGCGCGCTCCGTATCGGTGAGACCGGCGGCGAGAGGCTCGTGATCGAGCACGCCGGTAGCCCCGTGGTCGATATCGCGCTCGACGCCCTGCGCACGGCACGCGAACGATGCCTGGACGCGATCGTCGGCGGCAGCCTGCTAGAGTGACGGCCCGGCGATGAAACCCGACGAGGCGATCTGCGATACCTGCGGCGCGTTCTTCGGGGCGCGCACGGACGAGCGCCTCGGCAGGGTGGGCTCGTGCGCGCTCCAGGTGTTTCCCGACCCGGTGCGCGCCACCGCCACGTGCACGCGCTACCGCCCGAAGGGCGCGGTCGGGGGCGCCGCCCCGAGGCCGCGCGCCGCCGGTGAGCCCCGCCGGGCCCGCAGCGGCCCCGCTGCTCCGAGCGAGCCGCGCTCGCCGTCCGCCTCCGCCGCGCACGAGCCTGCCACCCCTTTGCCTCAGGAGATCGACATCGACATGGACATCGAAGAGTTTCGGCGCGTCCTGCGCCAGGTCATCGCAGAGGAGATGGGCGTCACCCGGCCGGCGCTCGGGCAGCGCTGGCAAGGCGGCGAGATCGTCATGATCCCCGGCAAAGAGGGCACCCAAGAGAAGCGCGTGCCGCTCGAGACCTTCTTTCACAAGATCGTGATGGTGCGCGACAAGCTGCGCCTCCTCGAGGCCAAGCTCAACGCCCACCCCGGCCTCACCGCCGAGGACAAGGTCCAGCTCCAGGGCTACATCACCGGTTGCTACGGCTCGCTCACCACCTTCAACATCCTCTTCGCCGAGAAGAACGATCAGTTCAGCGGGGCGTCGGGCGGTTGAGCCGCCAGGTCAGTCGATCGCGTCCCGACACACGTAGGTGATGTCTTCACACCCGGGGCACGAGTTGCCGCCCTCGACGCACGTCTTGCCGGTCGGGCACCCGAGCTGATCGTCGCAGGGGGTCTCGCAGGCGCCCGTGTCTCCGAGCCCGAAGCCGACGCACACCTCGCCGGCGGCGCAGTCGGCGCCACTCTCACACGCCCCCTCTT
>CALKVR010000659.1 GCA_938004815.1 uncultured Polyangiaceae bacterium
ACCCTGGCGGTGCTGATCGGCGGTGCCGACATCGCGCTGGCATCGGCGGCGAGAGCGTCGCTGGCGCTCGCGGCTGCGCTCACGCTGGCGCTCGTCCCCTGGGCGGCGATCGTGCTCCGACCCTGGCCCTCGGCCGCGCGTCGCGGCGGGCGCACCTGGCGGGTCTACGCGTTTCACCTGGTCAATACGGCGCTCGTCCTCGCGTTCACCGCGGCCAAGGCCATCGTCCTCTTCGAGGTGCCACGCGCCGGGCTCGTGCACGGGGACGCGTACCGGACGTACACGGCGGCGGTCGTGTTTCTCATGCTGCTCGGTCTCGTCCTGAGGAGCGGCCGCGTCGCGCGCCTGGTCGCGCTCAGCGCAGAGCACCCGGCGCGCATCATGCTGCTCTCGTTCGGGACGGCGAGCGTGCTCGGCGCCCTCGTCTTGGTGCTCCCGATCTGCCAGCGCGACATCGGCAACGTGTCGCTCCTCGACTCGCTGTTCCTGTCGACGAGCGCCGTCTGCGTGACCGGTCTCAGCACCGTCAACGTAGCCGAGGCCTACACGTTCACGGGCCAGCTCGTGCTCTGTTTGTTGATGCAGATCGGCGGCCTCGGGATCATGGCGCTGACCGCGGCCGTGACGATGCTCGCGGGCCAAAGAATGGGTGTGAAGAGCTCGACCGTCCTGGCCCAGATGGTCGACGCCGGATCGCTGGCCGACCTGAAGCGTACGTTGCGTGCCATCGTCCTCTACACGCTCGCGTTCGAGGCGGCGGGCGCGCTCGTGCTCTACGCGCAGTTCTCGGCGTTGTCGGAGATCGCGGAGACCGCGTCGTCGTCGGCCGGGCCCATGGCGGGAGCCGGATCGGCGGCGTGGGCCGCCATCTTTCATTCGGTGAGCGCCTTCTGCAACGGCAGCCTGTCGAACTTTCGCGGTGGCCTCGTGCCGTTCGCGGGGCACGCCGGCGTGTGCCAGACGCTGGCGCTGCTGATCGTCCTGGGCGGCTTGGGGTTCCCCGTCATTCATGAGCTCGCGCAGCGCACCGTCTCCAGGCTGCGGGGCATCCACCCCCGCCGCCTCTCGCTCAATACGCGCGTTGCGCTGACGACGAGCGCGGCGCTCCTCGGCGGCTTGGCGGTCGCTTACTTCGTGCTCGAGCGCGGGGCCTCGTTCTCGGGGCTGGCTCTCGTGGACCAGATCAACGCGGCCGTGTTTCAGTCGGCTTGCGCGCGCACCTCGGGCTTCAACGTCGTCGACGTGGCCGCGATGCGACCGGCGATGCTGCTCCTCACCTGCTTCGCGATGTTCGTCGGCGCCGATCCGGGCTCCACGGCGGGCGGCATCAAGACGACGACGCTGGCGGTGCTCTTCGCGTCGTATCGTGGTGAGCTTCGCGGCCAGCGCCCGCGCCTCTTCGATCGGACCGTCCCGGATGCGGTGGTGCGCCGAGCGGTCGGTGTCGCGTTCCTGGGCACCGTGGGGATCGGCGCCGTCGTGCTGGTGCTCTCGTTGACCGAGCCGTTCGATACCCTCGCGCTCTTCTTCGAGGCCACGAGCGCGTTCTCGACGACCGGACTATCCACCGGGATCACGCCGCAGTTGAGCGCAGCTGGCAAAGTCTGCATCCTGTTGACCATGCTGTTCGGGCGTATCGGCCCGCTCACCGTCGCGCTCGCGCTCTCTCGTCGTGGTCCCTCTCCTGCCATCGAGCTCCCCGAAGAGCGCGTGATGATCGGTTGACCCATGAAGAAGAAACGTGTCCTCGTCATCGGGTTGGGCAGGCTCGGCACGGCGCTGGTCGACGAGCTGTTCGACACCGGGGTCGAGATCGCCGTCATCGACAAGAGCGCCGCCGCCGTCGACGCGCTCAAAGACCGGGTGGGCGGGGCGTTCGTCGCCGACGGGTCGGACCCGGCGGTGCTCGAGAATGTCGGGGCGGGCGAGATGGACGTCGCCGTGGTGACCTACGGCGAAGACTTCGAGACAACCGTCCTCGCGGTCGCGACGCTCGCGCAGCTCAAGGTGCCCGCGATCGTGGCGCGGGCCGGGAACGAGCGGCAAGCTGCCGTCCTCAGGTCGGTCGGCGCGACGCGCGTCGTGATGGTCGAGCACGAGATGGGCCGCCGCCTCGCGCCCGAGATCCTGAGCCCGGCCGCGGCCGATCTCGCCGACTACGCCTCGTCGTTCCGCGTCTTGCCCTGGGCGCCGACGCCCGAGTTCGTGGGCAAGACGCTCCTCGAGCTCGATCTCCGGCGTAAGCACGAGATCACCGTGCTCGGGTATTGGCGCGGCCGCACCGGTCACGGCGATCGCAAGGCGAGGCTCACGCTTCCGAGCGCCGACTACCGCGTCGAAGCGACCGACACCCTGCTCTTGATCGGCCTCCACGACGCGATCGAGCGCTTCGTGGCCGGTTGAGAGCTATGCTTTCCCAGTGACCGGCGTCGCCCGCACGCTCTGGCAGGTCTCCGACCTCGACGCGCTCGACGATGACGCGCGTGTCGAGATCATCGATGGCGAGCTGATCGAGGACGCGACGAGCTTCGACCACGGGGATGCGCAGTCGTCCATCAGCGGCGAGCTGAAGGCCCGGTTTCGTGGAGCGGGCCCGCCGGGCGGCGAGGGCGGATGGTGGATCGCGACCGAGGTCGACGTCGTCTACTCGCCCACGCAGATGTTTCGTCACGACATCGCCGGGTGGCGAAAGACGCGCGTGCCCGCGCGACCGAGCCCGAGCGTTCGGCGGATGACCACGAAGCCCGATTGGGTGTGCGAGGTCCTCTCGAGCAATCGGAACAAGGATCTCGTGCAGAAGCGCCGTGTGCTTCACGAGCACGAGGTGCCGCACTACTGGATCGTCGACCTCGAGGCCCCTCTCTTGACGGTGCTTCGGTACCACAGAGAGGGCTACCTCATCGTGGCCACGGTCGCTCCGGGGGAGCGCGGCAGGCTCGAGCCGTTCGAAGCGGTCGAGCTCGAGGTGTCACTGCTGTTCGGTGACCGCGACTGAGGTCCTCCTCTCTGCGAGAAATGGGTGGGAGGGTCCTCGGACACGCAGAAAGAATGACTTGTTCAGCATCCCAAGCTCGCCGCCGCCTCGCCCGCCTCGCCTCGCTCGGCGCGCTTGCCGCGGCGCTCTTCCCCACCGAGGCCCAGGCGCAGGAGTTCGCCGGGGGTGGCGGGCTCTACACCTCGTTCACATTCGGGGACGACTATTTCGGGGTCGGCTGGGGAGTCGAGGCGGTCTTCTCGGCGTTGCTCGTCGGCGGTGACTCCTGCTCGAACGAGGGGCGCGGAGGCGTAGGAGCGACGGCGCAGTTCGGCGCGATCGATGCCCATACCTTCCGCTTCGTCGGGGCGTTCCACGGCGGCGGAAACGCCGGCGACACGATGGATATGCCGGTGATCGACGGGGAGGCTGGGGTCGCGCTCCACGTCGATGGAGAAGGCACGGAGGCCGGTATCCACACCGGCCTGGTCGTAGATGTCCCATTCTCACCGATCAGCGCCTGGACGAACTTCGTTCGCGCCGAACTGTTGCTCAACGAGTACTCCGTCGGCGGGGGCGTGATTCTCCCCGGGCGATTCGGTATCAGCCAGCAGACCTGCGTGATCGGCCGGCCACTTCGCGACGACGTCGATACGGTTCCGCTAGGGGGCGCGCGCGGCGTAGATGCTGCGCGGCTCGACGCGGTCCCGCGTGCATGGGTCGAGGATGCCCAAGCCGAAGCGGCCAGCATCCCGGCGTTCCTTTGCCTGGCGGCCGAGCTGATCCGCGCTGGGGCGCCGCTGGATCTCGTGGACCGGGCGCTCGATGCGGCCGGGGACGAGATCCGCCATGCGCGCGCCTGTGCAGCGCTCGCATCGTCGCTGAGCGGAGCGCGCGTCGTGCCGACAGCGCCGGCGCCGCCGAGCCGCTCCCGGCTGCATGGCACGGCGCTACTGACCCGGCTCGCAGTCGAGAGCTGGCTCGATGGCTGCTTGAACGAGGGCGCTGCGGCTGCTCGCGCGGCGCGCGCTGCGCAGTCCGGGCGCGGGCTGTTCGGGAGCGTGCAGGCGGGCATCGCGGTCGACGAGTCGCGTCACGCGGAGCTCGGCTGGGATGTGCTCACGTTTGCGCTCACGCGAGGTGGGGGCGATGTTCGCGAAGCCGTGGCAGGGCTGAGCCACGAGCGGGCATGCTTCGAGCGCGAGGGCGCGGCCGGTGACGAGCGCTGGGGCCAGCTCGGCCGGGCGTGCGCCGAATCGATCAACGCCGCGGTCAGCAGCGCCGCGAAGCGACGGCTGGAGGCGCTCCTCTAGCAGGCATCTTGGGGGGGAGGCCTACCGACGCCACCCCCCCAAGATGCCTGCTAAGGCTGGGCGCGATCGCGAAAGCGGTAGCCCACGCCGGGCTCGGTCACGATCCATTTGGGCCTGGCCGGGTCTGCCTCGACCTTCTTGCGGAGCTCGGCCATGTGGACGCGGACGTAGTGGGGATGCGCGACGTACGCGGGGCCCCACACGTCTTTCAAGATCTGTCGATGCGTGAGCACGCGGCCGGCGTTCTGCGCCAGGAGCGCGAGCATCTTGTACTCGGTCGGCGTGAGGTGGACCTCGCGGCCGTCGACCGTCACTTCGCGCCGCGTGAAGTCGATCTTGATGGGCCCTGCCTCGAACACCTGTGCGGGGGGCGTGCCGCGCGCGCGACCAGCGTGGCGCCGCGCGACGCGCAGGCGAGCGAGCAGCTCTTGCACGCCGAAGGGTTTGGTCAGGTAGTCATCGGCGCCTGCGTCCAAGGCGAGGACCTTGTCCTCTTCTTTGCCGCGAGCCGAGACGACGATGATCGGGATATCGGTGAACCCGCGGATCTCGCGGGTGAAGTCGATCCCGTCGCGATCCGGCAGCCCGAGATCGAGCACGACGAGCTCGGGCTTGTGCGTGGTCAAGAGCTGCATGCCCTCGTTGGCGTTCTGGGCCTCGAGCAAGCGGTAGCCGTGCGACGACAAGGACGCGCGGAGGAACTTGCGAAGCGGCGCTTCGTCCTCCACCAGCAAGACGAGGGGGCCATCTTGCGTCATGGCTGCTCCTGCGGCGCCTCGGGCGGGACCGAGGGGCGCGACTCGGGTTGGGGGATGCGTAGCCGGAACACCGCGCCGCCACCATCACGGGCGACCACGTCGAGCGTGCCATCGTGCGCCCGCGCGATGGCGCGGCAGATCGGGAGACCGAGCCCGGCGCCCGAGACCGTGTGCGTTCCGCGATAGAAGCGCTCGAACACCTTCTCCTCTTGCCCGGCGGGAACCCCGGGGCCTCGATCGAGGACATCGAGCGCCAGCTCGCCGTCGGTCATGCGTGCGGCGATGGTCACCTCGGTGCCGGGCGGCGTGTACTTGGCGGCGTTCTCGAGGAGGTTCACGAGGAGCTGCTCGATGAGGATCGGATCGATCGAGACGAGCGGCAAGTCGGGCTCCAGCTCGGTCGTTACGACGTGGTCCCTCAGCCGCGAGTCGAGCCTCGAGAGCGCGGTGCCGACCACTTCTTCTAGGGGAACCCACTCCTCGTTCAGGCGGACGCGGCCCGACTCGAGCCGGGTCATGTCGAGCAGGTTCGAGACGAGCCGCTCCAGGCGCTCCGCCTCTTCGCAGATGGTGCCGAGCAGGTCGCTCCGAACGTCGGCGGCCAGGCCGGTCTCGTCGCGTAGGGTGGTGGCCGCGCCGGTGATTGCAGCGAGGGGTGTTCGGAGGTCGTGGGACACGCTCGATAGGAGTGAGCTGCGGAGCTCCTCCGCCTTTGCGGCGAGCGCCGACTGTCGAGCTTGCTCTGCGAGCCGTGTGCGGTCGAGCGCGAAGCCGGCCTGACGGCCGAGCGCCTCGACCAGGCCTTGCTCGTCGGGGCGCAAGGCATCCGGCGCGCCCGAGACGAGCGCGATGACGCCGAGCGGCTCGGCCCCGGCCCGGATGGGCGTACAGAACGTGCCCGCGCCGGGCAGCGTGTCCGTTCCTCGGCCCGCAGGGCGGCCGTGCTCGAGCGCCCATTTCACGACGCCGATGTCGTTCGGGTCGATGCGCCCACCAACCGGCCACGCGGCCGCGGCCTTGACGGTGCCGCCGTCCTCCGGGAGATAGATGGCCACCGTGCCGCCAAACGAGTCGGAGGCGTGTCGCGCGGTGATCTCGGCGATGCGAGCGTCACCGTAGGCTCCCGCCAAGTCACGGCTCAGATCGTACAGGGCGCGCGTCCGCTCTTCTCTCGCGAGGGCCTCGCTCTCTTGGCGGCGAATTCGATGGGTGAGGGCGCTGATCACGATCCCGACCGCGAACATCATGGCGAACGTCAGGATGTACCGCGCGTCTGCCACCGCGAACGTGTGGTGAGGCGGCACGAAGAAGAAGTCGTAGGCGGCCACCGCGAGCCCGGCCGCGAGGATCGACGCGTGGCGGCCGAACGAGACGGCGCACACCATCACCCCGACGAGGTAGAGCATCTCGACGTCGGGGAGCGGGGCGACGCGGGCGATCGCAGCGGCGATCAACGTCGTGAGCGCGATGACGCCGATCGCCGAGAAGTAGCGCTGAGGCTCTGTCACGGGGCCCACCACCGGCTTGCCTTCACGCGCTCCGTCGGGGCGTGCTTCGTCACCGGAGATGACATGTACGTCGACGTCGCCGCTCCCGCGCACGACCTCGTCGAGCAGCGACCCGCGGACGAGATCGCGGATCCGCGGATGGGTCGGCTTGCCGATCACGATGCGCGTGACGTTGTGCTTGCGCGCGTAGACGAGGAGCGCGTCGCTCACCTTCACGCCCGTGAGGCGGACCGTCGTCGCGCCGAGGCTCTCGGCGAGCCGCAGGTGCCCGTCGAGCCGCTGTCTCGCCGCCTGGCCGATCGGTGCAACGCCCGCGACCTCTACGTAGGCGGCGACCCACGGCGCGCGGAGACCGGCCGCCATTCGACGGGCGGCACGGACGAGCCGAGACGAGCCGGGGGACGGCCCGATGCAGACCAAGATCCGCTCGCCGCTCGGCCACGGGTCGGTGACGCCGTGCTCTTCTCGATAAGTCTGCACGTCGGCGTCGACGCGCTCGGCCGTGCGTCGGAGAGCGAGCTCGCGAAGCGCGAGCAGGTTGCCTCGCCGGAAGAAGCTCTGCCCCGCTCGGGCCGCCTGATCGCCCAGGTAGACCTTGCCCTCGGAGAGGCGCTCGAGGAGCTCTTCGGGGGGGATGTCGACGAGCTCGATCTCGTCGGCGCGCTCGAGGAGCGAGTCGGGGACGGTCTCTCGAACCAGGACGTGCGTGATCTGAGCGACGACGTCGTTGAGACTCTCGACGTGCTGGACGTTGAGCGTGGTGTGCACCTCGATCCCGGCCTCCAGGAGCTCGAGCACGTCCTGCCAGCGCTTCTTGTGGCGTGACCCCGGCACGTTGGTGTGAGCGAGCTCGTCGAGCAGGAGCAGCTCGGGCCGGCGCGCGAGCGCAGCGTCCAGGTCGAGCTCCTCGAGCTCGCGACCGCGATAGGGGACCTTTTTTCGGGGCAAGATCTCGAGGCCTTCGAGGAGAGCCTCGGTCTCCTTGCGGCCGTGCGTCTCCACCGCACCGACGACGACGTCGACGCCCTGGCCCACCAGGCGCCGCGCCGACTCGAGCATCGCGAACGTCTTGCCCACCCCCGGCGCGAACCCGAAGAAGATACGGAGCTTCGCCCGGTTGGCGCGCTCCTCTTCGCCGCGGGCGCGCCGAAGGAGCGTTTCGGGATCGGGTCGCTCGGACATGGTCGGTCTACCGCGGCTCCCCCCTCACCGAGGTGAGGGGGGTTGGGGGGGAGAATGTACAGGGACGCACCTCACCAAGCACTCCCACCTCGCCTGTCTCGACACGGCGCTAGAGATCGATCTGCATGCCGATCTCGACCACGCGCTCGGGAGGGATGCCGAAGTAGCGCGGTGCCGTCTGCGAGTTGCGGCTCATGAAGGCGAACAGCTGCTCGGCGCGGGCGCTCATCTTGCCGGCGCCGGTGGCGAGCAGGGTCTCGCGGCCGAGGTAGTAGGTGACGTCGGCGAGCGTGAACGGGAGATCGAACCGCCTGATCGCGCTCTCGATGGACCGCGGGACGTTCGGTGTCTCCATGAAGCCGACACGGATCTGGACGCGATAGAACCCTTGCTCGAGAGGCTCGACCGAGATCGGCTCGTCGAGCACCCGCGGGACCTTCTCGTTCTGGACCGTGACGAGCAGGACGGTCTCGTGAAGCGCCTTGTTGAAGCGAGCGTGATGGAGGAGGAGCGGCGGCGTGCCGTCGGGGCTGGACGTCAAGAAGACGGCGACGCCGGGGACGCGCACCACCGGAACGGTTGGGCCCTCGTCGGGGACGAGCTCGCCGCGCTTCAGCCCTTCGACGAACTGAGCGAGCGGGCGGATCAGGCTGGCGAAGTGGTCGGCCAGGAGCGCTCGGCCCCGCTTCCAGATCACCATGGCCGTGAACAGGGCCACGCCGATCACGATCGGGACGAAGCCGCCGTCGAGAAACTTGAGAGCGTTTGCGCCGAAGTAGGCGAGATCGATCACCAGGAAGAGCATCGCGAGCGGGAGGGCGCGGGCCACGGACCACTTCCAGCGCGTGCGGGTGACGACATAGTAGGCGACGGTGGTGATGCCCATCGTCCCCGTGACGGCGATCCCGTACGCCGCCGCGAGGCGCGACGACTGCTGGAACGCGAGCACGAGGGCCACGCAGCCGAGAGCGAGCGCGGCGTTGACCTCGGGGATGTAGATCTGCCCCTCGGTGGCGCTCGACGTGTGCTTGATCGTGACGCGGGGCAGGTAGCCGAGCTGCACCGCCTGCCGGGTGAGTGAGTAGGCGCCCGAGATGAGCGCCTGAGACGCGATGATCGTCGCCATCGTGGCGATGACGACCAGGGGATAGATGAGCGGCCCCTTGGGCACCTGAGCGTAGAACGGGTTCTGGGCGATCGCCGCGAGCGCCGCCTCGTCGGGCGCGGTCGTCAAGAGGGCGCCCTGTCCGAAGTAGTTGAGGACGAGCGCCGGGAGCACGAGCCCGTACCACGCGATCTGGATCGGCCGGCGGCCGAAGTGACCCATGTCGGCGTAGAGCGCCTCGCCGCCCGTGATCACGAGCACGACCGAGCCCAGCACCACGAAGCCGTGCATGCCGTGGTCGCGGAAGAAGCTCACCGCATGGATGGGGTTGGCGGCAGCGAGGATCTCGGGGTGCTTGGCGATGTGGTAGGCGCCGAGCGAGCCGAGGGGGAGAAACCAGATCAGCGTGACGGGGCCGAAGAGACGACCGATCGTGGCGGTGCCATGCTTCTGGATGAAAAAGAGGCCGCTGAGGATGACCAGCGTGACCGGAATGACGTAGGTTCCGAGATCGGGCGCCAGGATCTGCAGCCCCTCGACCGCCGAGAGCACC
>CALKVR010000660.1 GCA_938004815.1 uncultured Polyangiaceae bacterium
GCCTACGCCAGGCTCGATCGGCGGCGGCCCATCGCGAGGCGGTAGAGGGCCTCGTACTGCCTCGCGGCGTAGCCCCACCCCATCTGCTTCTGCATCGAGCGGACCTGCATGGCGTGAAACCGCCCGTGGTCCCACTGGTAGACGTCGCACGCGTGGCGCACCACGTCGACGAGCACGTCGGCGCTGGCCGGCTCGAACTTGAAGCCGGTGACGCCGTGCTCGACGGTGTCGTCGAGCCCGCCGACCGCGCGAACGATGGGGAGGGTGCCGTATCGCTGGCTGTACATCTGGTTGAGCCCGCACGGCTCGTACCGTGACGGCATGAGGAACAGGTCGCACCCCGCCTCGATGCGGTGCGCGAGGCCCTCGCTCACGCCGATCCAGGCTCGGAAGCGGTCGGAGCCGTGAGCCGCCGACGTGAACGCCGCTTCGGCCCACGACTCACCCGAGCCGAGCACGACCATCTGCAGGTCCATCCCGAGCAGCGGGCCCAGCGCTTCGGAGACCAGGTCGATTCCCTTTTGACCGACGAGGCGCGACACCATCCCGACGAGCGGCACGTCGCTGCGCTCGGGCAAGCCCAGCTCGCGCTGCAGCGCGGCCTTGCACGCGGCCTTGCCGGAGAGGTCGCGGAACGAGAACGGCGCCGCGGTGAACGGGTCGGACTCGGGGTTCCACGCCGCGTCGTCGATGCCGTTGAGGATCCCGACGACATCGCTGCCGCGCATCCGCACGAGGTGGTCGAGCCCCTCCCCGCCATCGGCGGTCTGAATCTCGCGGGCGTAGCGCGGCGACACCGTCGATACGATCGTCGCGTGGACCAACGCCGCCTTGAGCAGGTTCAGCCTGCCATGCATGTCGAGCGAGGGCAGCGCGCGGCTGTCCCAACCGAGACCGGTCCGAGGCAGCTCGCTCCTCGGAAACCAGCCCTGGTATCCCATGTTGTGGATGGTCAGCACCGTGGCCGCGCGGCCCATCGGCGTGTAGCGGTCGATGGTGTCGAGATACACGGGCACGAGCGCGGTGGGCCAATCGTTCACGTGGATGACGTCGGGCTCGAAGCCGAGGTAGCGGCAGACCTCGATGGAACCCTTGGACAGGAACGCGAACCGCTCCAGATCGTCGCCGAACGCCCCGTGCTCGTCGTTGTAGACCCCGCCGCGATCGAAATAGTGATCGTGCTCGAGCAAGTAGACGGGGACCGGAGGCTGGCCCGCGCGCGCGCTCTTCAGCTCGGCGCGCCGAACGCCTGCCCACATCGTCGTCGGGCCGAACGGAACGCCGAGCGCCCCCGAGAGGAGGTGGGACTCGAACTTTTTCGTCGAACGGTAGCGCGGGAGCACGACGCGTACGTCATGACCGCGCGCCGCGAGCGCGAGGGGCAGCGCGCCCACCACGTCACCCAGGCCGCCCACCTTCGCGAAGGGGAAGCACTCGGGCGACGTGAAGAGGATCTTCAGGCGCGGCATTCTCGCCGCCACTCCTATCAGATGTCGGCGCGCGATGGGCCGAAACGCGAAAGCGCGCGCTCGGAGATCGCGACGACGCGCTTCGTCGCGCCATCGAGGCCGAGGCGCGTGGTGTCCACGGCGTGGTCGGCGCGCTCGTAGAGCGCGCGGCGAGCGCGCAAGAGGCCGCGAAGCTCGCGCATGGCGTTCTTGCGGTTGGCCATCGGGCGGGTGTCGCCCTGTGCGATCACGCGCGCATAGTGGTCTTCTGCGCTCGCGCGGAGCCAGATCGTGGTCGCGCTCCGCGAGAGGAGCTCGAACGTGGCGTGGTCGGCGACGATGTTGCCGGCGGTGGCCACGATCGCGCGCGTGCCGTCGTTCAAGAGACGTTCGAGCTCTTCGCGCTCGAGGCGGTGGTAGTACGACGCACCGTGCAGATCGAACATTTCGCCCACGCTCATCCCCGCCCGTGCCGCGATGCGCTCGTCGAGCTCGATGAACGGTGCGCCGAGCGCGCGCGCTGCCCGCGCCCCGATCGTCGACTTGCCCGCGCCGCGTAGGCCGAGGAGCGCCACGATCCGCTTGGCTCGCCCATCGACCATGGGCTGGCCGGTGTCGCTCTCGGCCGCCGCGAGGAGGCTCGACGCGCTGCGCCCCGCGGCGCGGGCCACCTCGGCGAGGCGGAGCACCGATACGTTCGCCTTGCCGCTCTCCAGATCCGAGAGAAAGCGTTCGCTCAAGCCGCTCGCTTCGGCGAGCTGGCGGAGCGTCGCGCCGGTCGCGGCGCGGGCGCTCCGCACGGCGCGGCCCAGCGCCGGCAGCAGCGACGTTTGACCGAGATCGGCTCGTGGCGCGTGGCGGCGCGCGGGCATGCATGAACTATACTGCATGTCGTTGCGGATGAAAACGCACTATAGTGCTTGACGCTCCGCGGGCTGCGTGGTGAAACCCAGGGCATGGCGGACGCTGCCCAAACGCCCCACGTACCGGTGCGCTTCGAGACGCACCCCAGCCGCTACACCCACCTCAAGCTCGAGGTCGAGGGTCCGGTCGCCCGGCTTCTCCTCGACATCGTCGAAGAGAAGCCGATGCGGCCCGGCTACACGCTCAAGCAGAACAGCTACGACCTCGGCGTCGACATCGAGCTCGCCGACGCGGTCACGCGCCTGCGCTTCGAGCACCCCGAGGTGCGGGCGGTCGTCGTCACGAGCGCGCAGCCGCGGATCTTCTGCGCCGGCGCGAACATCTACATGCTCGGCAGCTCGTCGCACGCGTTCAAGGTGAACTTCTGCAAGTTCACGAACGAGACGCGCCTCGGTTTGGAAGAGGCGTGCACCGAGAGCAACCAGCACTACCTCGCGGCGTTGAACGGCGTGGCCGCCGGCGGCGGCTACGAGCTCGCGCTCGCGTGCGAAGAGATCATGCTCTGCGACGACGGCTCGAGCGCGGTCTCGTTCCCCGAGACGCCCCTCCTCGCCGTCCTCCCCGGCACCGGTGGGCTCACCCGCCTCGTCGACAAGCGCAAGGTGCGCCGCGATCTCGCCGACGTGTTCTCGACCCTCGCCGAGGGGGTACGCGGCAAGCGTGCCAAGGATTGGGGGCTCGTCGACCAGGTCGTTCCCAAGAGCCGCTTCGACGAGGCGGTAGCGGCGCGCGCGAACGCGCTCGTCGCCCAGACCCCCGAGAAGAAGGGGCCCGGCGTCGCGCTCGATGCGCTCGACCCCAAGCGCGTAGAAGAGGCGGGGGTGATCACGTCGACGTACCGCCACGTGACGCTCTCGGTCGACACCAACACGTCTTCGGGGGGCGTGGGGCGGCGCCCGCCACCGCCGACGAGCTGAAGAAGCTAGGGTCGAACGGCTGGCACCTCCGCGCGTTCCGCGAGCTCGACGACGCGCTCCTCGATCTGCGCTTCAACCACCCCGGCGTCGGGCTCGTGTGTCTGCGCACGTCGGGCGACGCCGCGGCCGTCCGCGCGTGGGACGACGCGCTCGTCCGCCTCGCCGCCGACGATTGGTTCGCGAAAGAGGTCCTGCTCCTCGTCAAGCGCACGCTCAAGCGCCTCGACCTCACCGCCAAGAGCCTCTTCTCGATCGCCGAGCCCACGTCGTGTTTCACGGGCTCGCTCCTCGAGATCGCGCTGGCCTCGGACCGCACCTACGCCAAGGGTGGGGACGAGCCGGCGACGCTCGGGCTCTCCAGCCTCAACTTCGCGGGTCTGACGATGTCCTCCGGCCTCACCCGTCTCGAGTCGCGGTTCCTCGCCAACCCCGCGCGGGTCAAGGAGCTCGAGCAGAGGGGCAGGGGAGCTTCGACGCCGACACGGCGCTCGACCTCGGGCTCGCCACCTTCGCCCCCGACGAGATCGATTGGGATGACGAGGTCCGCCTCGCGATCGAAGAGCGCGTCAGCCTCTCGCCCGACGCTCTCACCGGGATGGAGGCGAACTTGCGGTTCTGCGGCCCCGAGACGCTCGAGACCAAGATCTTTGCGCGACTCAGCGCTTGGCAGAACTGGATTTTCCAGCGCCCGAACGCCGTCGGCGAGCGCGGCGCCCTGACCATGTACGGCCGGCCCGAGCGGCCCGAGTTCGATTGGAGGAGAACGTGAGCACCGTCGTCACTTCGGAGAAGATCCCGAACAACGTCGACCTCGGGTCGGACAAGAAGCTCCAGCGTGCCCTCGAGGCGTGGCAGCCGCGCTTCATCGACTGGTGGAAAGAGATGGGCCCCGAGGGCTTTCAGGCCGACGACGTCTTTCTCCGCACCGCCATCAGCGTCGACTCCGACGGGTGGGCCCACTACGAC
>CALKVR010000661.1 GCA_938004815.1 uncultured Polyangiaceae bacterium
CGGTTGGTGTCAGGTGGAGGGCCGCAAGTACGCCTCGACCCGCCCGACCCCCAAGGACGCCAAGCGCACCTGCAAGATCCCGATGGACGCGGTCGATCGCGCCGACGGCGTGGCGATCAAGTTCGAAGCCGAGGGGCTCGACACGCCCCCCAGCGCCGAGATTCGCCCCACCGTCGCGGCTCTGCCTCGGCCGGTGTTCAAGTACAGCTACCAGATCGTCGACGACCAAGGCGGCAACGGCGACGGGCGCATCCAGCGCGGCGAGCACGTGTCGGTGCACCTCACGGTCAAGAACGTCGGCGCCGGGCCGTCGCACGAGACGCAGGCCAACCTGGCGAACGCCTCGGGCGACGGTCTCCTCTTGCAGGCGGGCCGGTTCGACATCTCCAACATGAAGGTCGGCGAGGTTCGCCGCGTGACCTTCGGGTTCGACGTCTCCAAGACGCTCAGCGAGCCGGAGGCGGTCGTGACGCTGTCGGTGGGTGATCGCGATCTCAACGAGGTCGCGAAAGAGAAGCTGAAGATCCCGATCGAGCCGCCGGCGTCCCTCGCCGCCCTCGACGAGGTCCGGACCCCGAACAAGGACGGCGCTCTCTTGCTCGAGGCCCCCAAGGACGGCTCACGCGCCTTCGGCCGGGTGTCGGCCACCACGCCGGTCGCGGTGGTCGGCCGCCTGGGCGGCTTCGACAAGGTCAAGCTCGACGACGATCGCTTCGCCTTCATCGCGTCGGGCGAGCTCGCGGCCGCGAACGGCAAGAAGCCGGCGCTGCCGCTCGTGTTCGAGGACATCTACTCGCACGCGCCGCCCGAGCTGAAGATCGAAGCGGCCGAGCTCGCGACCCGCGCCGACTCGGTGAAGATCCGCGGCACGGCCACGGCCTCGACGAAGATCCAGGATCTTTACGGCTTCGTCGGCTCGCGCAAGGTGTTCTACCAATCGAACAAGGCCGGCTCGGACCCGAAATCTGCGAGCTTCGAGATCGAGGTGCCGCTGAAGCCCGGGGTGAACGTCATCAACGTGGTCGCGAGAGAGAACGCCGACAGCACCACGCGGCGCATGCTCGTCGTGCGGCGCGACGCCGAGTCGGGCGCGATCATGCGCACCCCCAAGGCCGAGAACATGGAAGACTGGTTCGCAGCCCCGCCCGAGGATTAGCAGCGGCCGGCGCTACGCCTTCTTGGATTGCAGCGTGCTCAGCGTGACGCTCACGACGAAGAGGATCGCGCCGACGATGGCGATCCCCGTCCCTGCGTTGAACGTGTAGTGCCACGTCGCCGCGCCCGCGACGCCCATCACCAGCACGCCGAGGATGACGAGGCCGATGCCGACCGAGGGATCGAGAGCCGCGAGCTTCTTCTGGAGCGACGCCACGAAAGCCATGTGAAAAGGCTAGCCCACGCGGCACGCCGGAACAATCGCAGGATTTGCGCGCCCCGGCCCTACTTCTCGGGCTTGAAGAGGTCGTCGAAGGCCGCGTCGAACTCGTCGCCAGCTGCCGCTGCGGCAGCTTTGGCGGCCGGCTTCGGGGCGACTTGGCCCAGGGCGCGCTCGAGGTTCGAGATCCGCTCGGCGACCGAGCCCCGCATGTCCTGGTACGAAGGGTCGATCCGCGCCACGAGCTGGAAGTAATAGAGCGCCTGCTCGGGGTTCTCGCGTTGCTCGTAGGCGTTGCCGATCTCGTAGGTGAGCGCCAGCTCCTGATCCTGCGTCTTTTGAGACGCCGTGCGCCCACGGATGAACGCGTCGATGGCGGCGTCGAGGTTGCCCTCGGCCATATGCATCATGCCGATCATCGACTGGCAGACCGTCTCGCGAGACGGGTCGCGCGAGGCGAGCTCGAACTCTGCGATCGCGTCGGTGACGAGCCCCATCTCTTTGTAGGCCACGCCGAGGTCGTAGTGAGTTGCGGCATCGTTCTCGGCGATCTGGGCCGCCACGCCCGCCTTGAACTGCTCGAACACCGACTCGACGCTGATCTGGTGCTGTTGCTGGCCGAGCCCCGGCGGGCCCGGCTCCACCTGCTCGAGCGCGTCGAGGGCGTCGAGGCTGTCGAGGCCGTCGAGGGCGCGCGCGATGTCGAAGGCGCGATCGTCGCCGGTGAGCTCGCGGGACTCGGGCGCCGGCTGCCGCGTCGCGTGCGCCGAGATGGGTGCGTCGGCCGGTGCGGCGTAGCCGTCGGCCCCACCGCGGGCGGCGACGATCTCGCGCTTGCGCTCGAGGAGCAGGGGGTGGTTCGGCAGGCGCGCGAGCTGCTCGTTGAGCAGCCCCTCGGCCTCTTCCAGCATGCCCTGCGCCTGGAAGAACTCGATCTCCTCGAGCGCGGCCTCGTCGAGCCCCGAGAGCGACGGCCGAAGGACCGGCTCGTCTTCTTCCATCGGGAACGACGGCAGCGCGCTGCCGAGCTGGGTCGGCTCCTGGAACGGATCGTCCAGGGTGAGGCCATGCACGTCGGGCACGGCGTGCATCGGCGCTCCGCCCGCGGGCGCCGCTGGCGGGGAGCCGTAGGCGCGCGCCTCTTGCGATTGCGAGAGCGGCAGCTCGTCGGCCGTCAGCTCCTCGAGATCGTAGGACGGCAGCGGCGCGAGCGAGTCGCCGGCCTCGAACGCCTGCGGCGCCGGGTGATGCTCGCTGATCGGGGGCGGGTCGTACGCCTCTTCGACCGAGGGCACGGCGTAGCCGAGCGCGTGCAACAGATCGAGCGCGGCGCGGTTGTCGGGCTCGAGGAGCAGCACCTCGTCGAGCAGGCGCGCCGCCGCGTCGGGGTCCTCGGCGTCGACGAGGTATCGCGCGAAGGCGAGCATCTCGGTGATCGCGCCCGCCTGGTCGCCGGCCTCGATCAAGACGTCGCACAGGCGCTCGCGGGGGTCGCGCGCATCGGGCACCATCGCGATCACGTCGCGCAGCAGGCGCGCGGCCTGCGCGTAGCTGCCGGCTCTGCGCGCAGAGTCGGCAGCGATCAGCACGGCGCGGACGCGACCCTCGGCGTCGTCCGGTGGATGCGACGAGCGTAGCGGCAGCGGCTCCTCTTCGGAGACGACCTCGAGCTCCTCGTCGACGACGACGACGTCCTCGCTGATGTCCTCGACGACCGAGATCGGCCTGTCGTCGTCGGGGGCGTCGCCGAGCGGCTGCGTCGACGAAAGCGCGGCCGGCGGCCGCACGTGGCCGTGGGGCGGCGCGGTGGGCTGCACCGAGGCGGGTCCCATCGTCGCGGCCCCGATGGGCGGCCCGAACGCCGAGCTCGGCCCCATCGACGCGGGGGCCATGCTCTTGGGCTCGAACGACGCCTGCGCGAGCAAGCGCACGCCCTCGTCGTTCGGGGCGCGCATCATCAAGTTCCCGACCAGACGGTCGAACTCGGCTCGGTTCTGTGCGTCGCGCGCGATGCGCGCCGCCTCTTTTTGCACCTCGATCGCCTTGGCCGGCTGGCCGAGCTGATCGAACGCCCGCGCCAGGAGGTCGAGCGTCGAGATGTCGCGCGGGTTCTCTTTGAACGCGATCTGGAGCTTCGTGAGCGCCGCCATCGCGTCGTTGGGGCCGGCACGGCCGAGGTAGATGTCGGCCGCGAGGCGAGCGAACCGCCCCTCGGGGCGGTGCTGCATGAGGCGCTCGACGACCCGCAGCGCGTCGTCCTTGCGGTCGATGCGGAGGAGGATCTCTGCCGCCTGCGAGTACTCGGTCACGGCCGAGTCGAAATCACGCACGCGGGTGTACGCGTCGGCGAGGCGCAAGTGCGAGACGGGGTTTTGCGGATCGAGCTGGACGATCTTGCGAAAGACGTCGATGGCGTCGCGTTCGCGGCCGACACGTTGCAAGCGCGTCGCCATCTCGTCGTAGTAGGCGAGGGCGTCGCTGCGCAGATCGAGCTGGGTCAAGAGCTCGGCCAACTTGGGCACGACGTGACCGAAGCGATCTTCGAGGTGCGGGGCGTGCTTCTGGACGATCTCGCGGATCTGCTTGTAGACCGCGACCGCCTTCACCGCGAAGCCCTGCTCCGAGTAGAAGTTGCCCACCCGCTCGTACGTGGCGATCGCGTCGGCGTGCTGGTCGAGACGCAGGTAGAGGTCGCCGATCTTGAGCAGCGTGCGCACGTCTGCCGGATCGTCGGCGACGACCTTCTGAAGCTCCGCGATCGCCTTGTCGAACTTCTTCTTGTCGACCAGCTTTTGGGCTTCTTGCAGGATCTTGTCGCGGTTGATCGCCACGCTACGTCTCGGGGCACCTTTCTCCGCCCGCCCGGGGCGCGGAGCGCAGGAACACATCACACGGCCACGCGCGCCCGCCCACCCGAACGGGCGAGAGGCGGCTCGGATCCGCCACCGAAACCGGTGCGGAGCCGTCTCCGCATGCTAGCTCATGGCCAGAGCCAGCGGCACGCTTTCGCCCCGCGCATGTCGGCGCGTATCCCACTCACCACGCCTACGAAACAGCGCCCGCTTGGACTAGTGTCGTACCTCTCATCATGTCGTCTCGGCGGTTCGTGGGCGTGGTCGGCCCGGCGCAAGAGCAGGACCGCGAGGGCGGCTCCGCGCAGCTCTTGCGGCAGCTCGGCGCCCACGTCCGCCCCATCGACCTCTGGGACGACGCGGCGCAGCTCTTCGAGTCCGACGACGACGTGGCGCGGGCGGTGGTGGTCGAGGCGGGGGCGCGACCGGATCTCGGGTCCCTCGTCCTCCGAAATCTCCGCAAGGAGCCGCGCTTGGAGGGCGTCGGCACCATCCTCGCCATCGATCACCAGCACGTCGCGCGGTTCGACCCCTCCAGCGGCTTCGATGACTTCGTCCTCACCCCGCTCGTCCCGGCCGAGCTGTACGCCCGGATCCGGAGCGTCGAGTGGCGAAAGAGCGAGTTCACCAACGAAGAGATCCTCAAGCTGGGGGCCATCGTGGTCGATCGCGCCGCCCGCGAGGTCCGGCGAGACGGGGTGACGGTCGTGCTGACGGCGCGCGAGTTCGAGCTGCTGGTCTACCTGGCCGACAGCCGCGGCCGGGTCGTCTCCAGGAGCGAGCTTCTCGAGCGCGTGTGGGGCACCGCCTACGACGGAGGCGCACGCACGATCGATATCCACGTGACGCGCCTGCGATCGAAGCTCGGCGGCGCGCTCGATCTCACTACCTTCCGCGGCGCGGGGTACCGCCTCGGCGCGCCAGCCGGAGCGCGCAAGTGACGCGCTCACCGCTCCTCGCGATATCGATCGGCTGCCCTTCCGGGGTGGGGCCCGAGGTCTCGGTAGCGGCTGCCGCGAGCACCGACGAGCGCGTCGTCTTGATCGGCGACCGAGCCGTCATCGGCGCAGCGGCGCGCGCCCGTGGGGTCACGGCTCGCATCGTGACGGTGGCGGACCGTGACGCGGCGCGAGCGCTTCGAGCTGGAGCGATCGGCGTCTGGGCGAGCTCGGTGGCGCTCGAGGGGCCGCCGCGGCCCGGCGAGCCCGATCGCGCCGCCGGCGCCGCGCAGCTCGCCTGGGTCGACCAGGCCACCGACCTCGT
>CALKVR010000662.1 GCA_938004815.1 uncultured Polyangiaceae bacterium
ATCTACGCCTGCGGCGACGACGGCGGCAGCGGCGGCAGCGGCGGCGAGGGCGGCGACCCCACGACGTCGAGCTCGTCGTCCAGCAAGAGCGCCAGCTCGACCGCGTCGAGCACCAGCGTCACCACGAGCTCCGTCAGCACGACCGCGACGTCGTCGAGCTCGAGCGGCAGCGGGATGTTGACCTGCGTCGACGTGACCGATCCCGCGCTCGAGTGCCCGGCGCCCGATCAAGCGGCGTGCGAGTGCGCCGGGTGCGCGCTCCCCGAGTGCGGCACCAAGGATGGATTCAACGATTGCGTGTGCTCCACCTGCGCCGACGACGCGTTCTGCAGCAACCCCGCGAACTGCACCGACGATGGCGAGTGCGACCCCTTCAACGAGGGCTGCGTATGCGCGGACTGTGCCGCACACCCGGCCTGCGTCGGCCAGATCGAGATCTGCGACAACGGGATGGACGACAACGGCAACGGCCTTACCGACTGCGATGACCTGCCGTTCTGCGCGGCCGACCCGGGCTGCGCCGAAGACTGCGACAACGCGACCGACGACAACGGCAACGGGCTCGTCGACTGTGCCGACGTCGACTACTGCACCGGCGACCCGGCCTGCGTTGCGGCGGCTTGCATGATGCCGACGACGCTCATGCTGGGCGCGACGACCGGTGACACCACCGGTGGGACGACGCTGCTCGACAGCTCGTGCCAGGGCCCGGGCGCGCCAGAGGAGGTCTACACCTTCACGCCTGCGGTCACCGGCTTTCTGTCGATCGACCTCACGACGATGGAGGATCTCGGCGTCTACGTTCGCACGACCTGCGTGGACTCCATGACCGAGATCGGCTGCGTCGACGCTACCACTGCCGACGAGCACCTCGCGGTCCCGATCACCAGCGGCGTGCCTATCACGGTCGTCGTCGACGGGTTCGACGACATGCAGCTGGGGGCTTACACGATCACGCTCGCCGCCGCGGCGACGGGCGGCTGCATCGATGACAGCGTCTGCGATGCTGCTGCCGGCGAGGCCTGCACGTGCGCGGACTGCGCGGGGACCGCGGTCTGCGGTGCCTGCGACATGGACGCGATGTGCGAGAACAACGACGCTTGCACCTGCGCCGAGTGCAACATGGACGCGTTCTGCACCGACCCGCTGAACTGCACCGACGACGGCTTCTGCGATCAGTTCCTCGAGGGCTGCCAGTGCGCCGACTGCGCCGGCCTCGTGCCGAACTGCCCCTGACGTCGACGCGAGACCCGAGACGGCGTCACGTTCGATGACGTCGTCTCCGTGGTTTCAATCAGAGCCCCTCTCGCTCCGGCGAGGGGGGCTTTTTCGTGCGCGCGCGACGAGCTCAAGCTGGCGCGAAGATCTTGGCGAGCTCGAACGGCGGCGTCACCTCGAGCTGGTCGTAGCGACAGTCGCTCGGCTGCTTGTCGGTGCGCCAGCGGCGAAACTGCGCGGTGTGGCGGAACCTCGCGCCCTGCATGTGGTCGTAGGCGACCTCGACCACGAGCTCGAGGCGGAGCGGCTCCCACGCGAGCGACTTGCCGCGGTTCCAGCGGCTGTGGGCGCTGTCGGGCCGGCGGGCCCACTCGGCGTCGTCGCCGGCCCACTCTCTCCACGGGTGACCCTCCATCGCGTTCTCGCGGTACGGCGCCAGAAACGCCACGAGGTCCTTGCGCTTTTGCTCGGTGAAGCTCGCGGTGACGCCGACCGAGTGGAGAACGCCGGCGTCGTCGTAGAGCGCCAAGAGCAGCGAGCCGACCATGGTGCCCTTGCCGTTCTTGTGCCAGCGAAAGCCCGCGACGACGCACTCGCAGGTGCGCTCGTGCTTCACCTTGAACATGACGCGTTTGCCAGGCTCGTAGCCGCCGTCCTCACGCTTGGCCATCACGCCGTCGAGGCCGGCCCCCTCGAACCGCTTGAACCAATCTGCGGCCACGTCCCGGTCGGTCGTCGCGGGGGTAACGTGGATGGGCGGCTCGGCGCCGGCGAGCGCGGCCTCGAGGCGCTTGCGTCGCTCCGCGAACGGGACGGCGCGGAGGTCTTCTTCGCCGATCGCGAGCAGATCCCAAAAGATGACGCTGGCCGGCGTCTCTTTGGCCAGCATGTTCACGCGTGATGCGGCCGGGTGGACCCGCTGCTGCAGCACCTCGAACTCGAGCTTGGCGCCGACCGCGACCACGATCTCGCCGTCGAGCACGGCGCGCTCGGGCAGCGCGCCCTTGAGCGGCTCGAGGAGCTCGGGAAAGTAGCGCTGGAGCGGCTTGTCGTCGCGACTCATCAGCACGACATCGTCGCCGTCGCGAAACACGACCGTCCGAAACCCGTCCCACTTGGGCTCGAAGATCCACCCTTCGCCGGCCGGGAGCTCGGGGGTGCGCTTCGCCAGCATCGGCGAGAGCGGGGGTTGGAACGGCAGCTTCATGGGCCGCCGAGACTAGCTCTTACGACCGGCTCATGCGCGGTCGAACGAGCTTCTCTGGGGGCAGCGGCTTCAGCTCCACGCGGCACGTGTCGCCGCCGTGCTTGGGGATGGTCTTCTCGAGGATGTACTTGAGGCCGAGCTCCGCCGTGACCCCCGCCTGAAACTGCCCGAAGATGCCGCAGTGCGCGCCGTTCCAGCCGGGCCGGTCGAACCACGGGCACGCCGTGCCTTCGAGGTAGCCCGTGCCCTTGGCCGCGTCGCTCTCGCTCCAGTGCTCGGGGTTCACTCGGAACAGGTACTCGCTCGTGCGCAGGATCTCGATCGCGAGGCCGGGCGCGTCGCTCGGCGTACGGTCGATGCCCCACGCCTTCATCATCCGCCTCGCGTAGCGGCCCCCTGCCTCTTTGCAGATGTCTCCGAGGATCCTGCGCGCGTGCGCGAGCTCTGCCGGTAGATCTTCGGTCATCACGACGAGGAGCTCGCCGAGGTGGACGGTCACCTCGCGCCACCGCGCTTCGGCGTCGAGCGGCGCGACGAGGCGGCGCGCGCGCCACCATGCCGACGCGCCCGAGCGCATGCCCGGCGCTGCCTCGAGGATCCACGCGGCCTTCGGCGCGGCGTAGATGCGGTAGAGCCCCGCGCCCAAGAGGGCGACGTCGCTCGGGGCCGTCGGATCGATCGCGAGCGCACCCGCGGCGCGCAAGGCCTCGGCCCTCCGGGTCAGGGTTCGCACCGCGGCACGCGAGACGATGGTGCGGCTGCGCTCACCCAGGTGGGCGCGCAGGCGAGAGCCGAGAAACCCATACCAATCGCGCATGCCGGACGCCGCCATCCACCAACGGGGCCGGGCCGGGATCGCCTCGCGGGCGAGCACCTGGCGCATCACCTGCTGAAGCATGCGCAGGATCGTAACAGGCCGAGGCTCCTGGTAGCCTAGGAGGATGCGCCCGCTCTGGGCTTTGCTTGCTCCCGTTGTCGCCTTTTCGGGCGCGTGCTTCGTCGATCTCACCGGCGAGCCGGGCGGCGCTGCGCCTTACGAGACCACGAGCGTCTTCATGGCGGGCGGCTGGCACCAGGGGGGCGCGCCCGCCGCGGGCGGTGGTGGCAGCGGCGGGGGCGGTGGGTCGACGACCTCGGGCATCGGTGGTGGAACGTGCGGCGACGCGACGCCGACCCCGGGAGAAGAGTGCGACGACGGCAACGCGATCGATGGCGATGGCTGCTCCGCAGATTGCCAGGCCGAGATGCACGACACCTGTCCCACCAACACGACGGGGTTCGCGTTCGTCGCCGGGTTGCGCCAGCCGCTCGTCGTGGAGGGCGATACGGTCACGGGCGCCGACGAGCTGACCCTCGGCGACGAGGGCAGCTGTCAGTCCGATGCCCCGGAGCAATGGATCGCGGTGCGGATGCTCGAGACCGGCGCGGTCGAAGCGCGGCTCCGCGCGACCGAGGGGTTCGGCAACGAGCAAGAGAACGCGATTCTCCACGTCAGGCGCGGCTGCGGCGGGATGCCCGATTACGAGCGCGAGCTCGTGTGCGTGAGGACGGGGGACGGGATGAACCTCGACTCGACCGAGTCGCGCATGTTCGTCCGGGCTGGCGAGACCATTTATTACGCGGTCGACGGGCGCACGAACGGCGACGACGGCAAGTACGAGCTGACGATCGAGATGCTGTCGATTTGCGGCGACAGCATCGTCGGGCCCCTCGAGCAGTGCGAGAGCGGCGCCGACTGCGCCGGCTGCATGCTCAAGACCTTCGACTGCGATGGCGCGCTGGGGTCGGGGCTCTTCGACGATTCGTCGGGCCATTGCTTCGTCGCAGTCGAGACCACACCCGTCAATTTCTGGGCCGCCAGGCGCGCTTGCGTCGAGGCGGGGGGCGATCTCTTCTCGCTCGATGCGAACGACGGGGCGCAGCCGGCGTCGTTGGGTGAGGTCTGGGTCGGGCTCGTCGACCTCCAGCAGGGCGACGGCATCAGCGAGTTCCGCTGGCTCGGCAACAACATGGTCGGCCCGCTGTCGGTGCCGGCGGACGAAGACCCGAACAAGCTGCGCTGCGCCGTGCGCCACTCCAGCCTGATCCTGGACGACAAGCTCTGCGACCAATCCCGGGGCTACATCTGCGAGCTCCATCTAGGCAACCCATGAGCTCTCGCGCTTTCCTCCTCCTGGTCGGTCTCGCGTTCCCTGTTCCGGGCTGCGGTGATGACGGAGCGGGGGCCGGCGGCTCGGGCGCAGGCGCCTCCACCGGCACGCAGCAGGGCCCCGGCTCGGGGCCATCGAGCAGCGCGACGGGGTCGGGGAGCACCGGGTCCCAGTCGACGTCGAGCGGCTCGGGCGGCGGCCCCGTCACGCCGATCGATTGCGCGCCGCTCGCTCCTCCGTCGGGGCCGACGATCGACGTCGATCCGAGCCAGGCTGCCAGCCTCCAGTCGATCGTCTTCGACGCGCCCGCCGGCGCCACCATCGTCCTCGCGCCGGGCACCTACGCGGTCGGCGGTATTCTCCAGCTCCGCAGCGCGGGGGTGACCCTCCGGTCGTCGAACGACGACGCGGCCAGCGTGATCCTCGACGGCAACTACGCCGTGAACGAGATCGTCCAGGTCACCGCCAGCGACGTCACGATCGCGCACGTCACCATCACGCGCGCCATCGATCACCCCGTCCACGTGTTCCCGCCCGGCAACGGCCAGAGCATCACCGGTTTTCGGCTGTATGGCGCGCACCTCGTCGACGGCGGCGAGCAGTTCTTGAAGGTGAACGACGTCGGCGATGGGGGCTGGGTCGATCAAGGCCGCGTCGAGTGCTCGACTTTCCAGATGACCGCCGCCGGTCGCCCGAACGTCGAGAGCTGCTGCGGCGGCTGCTACACCGGCGGCATCGACGTCCATGCCGGCTGGGGCTGGGTGGTGGCGCGAAACCGCTTCGACGGTATCTATTGCGATGGCGGCGGCCTCGCCGAGCACGCGATCCACTTCTGGAAGAGCGCGCGCGACACGCTCGTCGAGGGCAACGTGATCACCAACTGCGCGCGCGGGATCGGCTTCGGGCTCGGCAGCGGCGCGGGGACCCGCACCTACCCCGACAACCCCTACGGCGGCGCGGCGTTGGCCCACATCGACGGCATCATTCGCAACAACTTCGTCTATTCGGACGTCGACTTCTTCGATACCGGCATCGAGATCCAAGAGGCGCGCGAGCCGCTGGTGCTCCACAACACGGTAGTGTCAGACGGCGGCGCCGGCTTCTTCAGCTCGATCGACTACCGCTTCGCCAGTACCGTCACCGTCATCAAGAACAACCTGACGACGCGGATCAGCCAGCGCGACGGCGCCACCGGAGACGTCTCGAACAACATCGAAGACGCACCGATGTCCTTCTTCTTCGATCCTGCTGCCGGCGACCTGCACTTGACGGGCTCGGCATCGGCAGCGCTCGGAGCCGGCGTCGCTCACGCCGAAGCCGGGCTCGACATCGACGGTGAGCCGCACGACTCCGCGGCGCCCGACATCGGCGCCGACGAAGTGCCCTGAGTCCTCTAAACCTCACCAGCCGGGCGCGATGCTCAACCGCACGACGCCGCCGACCGGCCTGGTCACGTAGTTGTGATCGAGGAGCTGCTCCTCGAGCCGGCCGTCTTGATTGAACGACGAGAGATCGTAGACGTGGTCGCTGCCCCCGGCCTCAAGCCCGACCGCGCTCCCGTTCTTCGACACGTTGACCGCGTCGACCGTCCCCTCGACGAGCTGCTCGACGGGGGCGGAGCGCACTGGCCGGCCGGACTCGACGGTGACCGTGCCGGTGCGCGAGCAGCCGGTGGCCAGACAAGCGAGGCCCAGCGAAAGAAAAAATGCTCGTAGTTTCAGTGAGCTAGGACCGGGCAGGGGCGATGAGAAGGTAGGCATGGGTGCGAGGTCGTGCGTCTTACCTCACGCGGCGGCATTTTCTACCCTCGAGCACGGGTGAGGCACGATTTCGGTCACCCCGCCGACCGGCGTTGCATCGCGCGGCCGTGGATGACCCCGACCAGCCCGCCGAGGAGCGCGGCGATCGGGATGAACGCGGGCGGGAGGACGCCGAGCGCGACCACGAGGACGCCCAGGGCCGGCGGCATGGCGGCGAGCGCGAACCCGACCCGTGCCTCGACCCGGGTCCGGCGCGCGAGCGCCAGGGCGAGGGCTGCGTCGCGGAGGTCGCCCCCCGCGAGGGCCACGTCGTGCTCGCCGGTCGCGCTGCCGGCGGCGCCGAGCGCGACCGCGACCTGCGCCGCTCCGAGCGGCGCCTCGTCGAGCTCTGGGTGACCGAGCACTGCGACGCGCTCGCCGGTCTCGGCCAGCCGCTTCACCTCTTCGCCCCGCTCGGCGGGCGGAACCTCGGGCCGGACGTGCTCGATGTCGAGCGACCGCGCGATCGCGTCGCACGTCTCGCGTGAGTCGCCCGACATCAGCACGGGCTCGATCTGCGCGTCGAGCAGGTACTGCACTGCCGCGCGTGCGCCCGGCCGGATGCCGTCCTGCAACGCGACCAGGCCGACGAGGCGGCTGCCGAGCGCTACCAGAATCAAGCTGCGGCCCAGCGCTTCGAGCTCGGAGAGGCGCCACTCGGCCGAAGCGATCGAGATGCGTTGATCCAAGAGGAGCGATCTGACCCCGACACAGAGCTCCTCGCCCGTTCCGGTGACGGCGGCGACGCCGAGGCCCTGGTGCACCGTCGGGTTCCGGATCGGATCGGGGCGGATCCCGCGGGTGCTCGACGCTCGGAGGATCGCGTGCGCCCACGGGCTGTGATCGGCCCGCGCCGCACCGGCCGCGAGAGAGAGGACGTCGCGCTCGTCGAAGTCTTTGGCCGTCGCTTCGACCTCGGCCACCTCCGGCTCGCCCAAGAGGAGCGTGCCTCGCGCGCAGAAGACCGCCGTCGTCGCGCGCGCGGCGCGATCCCAGGCGTCGGCGCTGCGATAGGTGATGCCGCGGCGCTGGGCGGCCAGGATTCCCCGTGAGACGTAGACGCTGGCGAGGGAGCCGACCATCGCGGTCGAGAGCCCGGCGTGCGATGCGACGAAGGTCATGGCGGCGTCGATCGGGCTCCGCGAGATCGCGAAAGAGAGGACGCCCGCGCCGCCAGCGGCCACGGCGCTCCATCGCTCGGCGAGCGATCGGGCGGCGCGGGCGACTGGCGCGACCGCGTCGACGCGGCGCCGCGGATCGAGGACGAGGCGCGCGAAGGCGCGATCGCTCCCCGCCCACGCGCAAGTCCCGACGAGCTTTCCACGCTCGACGTGGGCCCCGGCCGCCACCGGATCGGGAGCGCGTCTGCGCACTGTCCCCGTTGCGCCGGGCCACCCGAACACCTCGGCTTCGCCTTCCAGGATCATCATGTCGACCGGCACGTCTTCGCCGGCGTTGACTTGCACGCGCTCGCCGGGTCGCAGATCGAGGACCGTCTCTTCGACGCCCTCGGGCCCCACCCTGCGCCCCGGAATCTCGAGCGCGGCCTGGAGCCATGCGCGCTCGGTGGTCACCTCACGCCGAGCCGCCTGTCTCTTATACACATCTCCGAGCCCACGAGACAGGCAGAAATCTCGTA
>CALKVR010000663.1 GCA_938004815.1 uncultured Polyangiaceae bacterium
GTGTCAGGTGGTGGCAGAGCGTGTAGCCGGCCGGCCCGAGGCCCACGACGAGCACGTTCTTGCCGTTGTAGGGGCGCTGGTAGGGGCGCTCCACGTGGAGCGGGTTCCACCGCGTGAGAAACCCGTAGATCTCGAGGCCCCACGGGAGCCCCAGGACATCGGTGAGGACGCGGGTCTCGACCTCGGGGATGTTCACCGGCTCCTGCTTCTGAAAGACGCACGCCTTCATGCAGTCGTTGCAGATGCGGTGGCCGGTGCCGGGGCACATGGGGTTGTCGACGCAGACGATCGCGAGCGCGGCGATGGCGTCGCCCTCGGCGCGCATCACGTGCATCTCGCTGATCTTCTCGCCGAGGGGGCAGCCGGCGAGGGTGACGCCGAGACCGTTTTTCTTCAGCGCGCCGGTCTTGGGCTCGCGGAGCCCCTTGGAGCACGAGTCCTTGTCGCGATCGTGGCAGAGGAGGCAGTAGTCGATCTCTTGCTCGGCCTGCCGGCGGCTCATGCGACCGTCGGTGAGCGTAAAGCCGTCGCGCGCGCGGCGCTCGTCGGCGGGGCCGACGAAGAGCTCGGGCAGATCGTCACGCGTGCGACGCAGCTTCACGAGGTGGGCCGGGTCGACCGTGTGTGGCGCCTTGAGCGTCGGCCAGCGGTGCGCCGGATCGGCGTGATCGGCCCGGCGCGCAGCCAGCCAGGCTTCGATCGCGTCGAGGGCGTAGGTCGACACCGAGAGGTCTTCGGCGTCGGAGGGGGCCGCCCCCGCGACCGCGAGGGCGGCCGCGCTCGCGCCGCTCACCGCGCCGAGCGCGGCGCGAACCGCGGCCGCGCGCGCGTGGAGCTCGTCGGTCCACTTGGCGCCGCCGGCCTTGGCGGCCTTGCGCCCCGTGTCGTCGACCTCGAAGATCCGCATCGTCGCCTCGGCGACGGCGGTCTCCTCTTCTTGCGAGCCGGAGCCGAGGAGGCTCTCGGGCGCCCCTGCGGCGGCGAGCGCGCGGCGCGCGACCGCCGCGCCGAGCGAGCCGGCCGCAGCCGGATCGTGGGCGACGAAGGCCTGGCCCGCGTTCGGCTTGTGCACGCGCTTCTTCACGAACTCGCGCTTGAAGGTCCAGAGAACCTTGCGCCCGGCCGTCTCTGCGATCACCTCGCCGGCGGCGGCGGTGACGCCGAAGAGCTCGGCGACGAAGCGCGACACGCTCGGCGCGGCGGCCAGGAGCGCTTCGCTCGTCGCCTCGGCGCTCACGCCCCGGCCGAGGGCCCTGCGGTAGGCGTCGAACTTCGACCACGCCTCGGGCTCGCTCGCCTGAAAGCGCTCGTCCCAGAGCTGGTAGAGCTCGGCGAGCTTGTCGGGGGCGTAGAGGTCGGCGTACGCGTAGCCCGGGATGCCGAGGACGAGATCGGCGGGCTCGGACGTGGCGGCGATCCAGGATGAGAAGTCGCGCTGCACGGGATCGTGGGGGGTGCTGTCGGCAGGGGGAGCGCCGTTGGCGGAGGGGCTCGGTCGCCCGCCTGCCTGCTCCCGGCCGGGGGTCGTGACGGCCATAGGAAGGCGTCGCTCTACCACAGCGGCGGGCGACTGTCGTGCCGGACCAGCCCCCTAAAACCCGCGCGAAACGACCCGTTCGATGGTCCGGGTGCTCATGCGGCCCTCGATGACTTCGGGCTCGCGCAAGAGCGCCTGGTGCAAGGGGATGTTCGTTCGGATGCCGTCGATCAAGAACTCGTCGAGCGCGACCTGCATCTTCACGATCGCCTCCGCGCGGGTGGGCGCGTGGACGATCACCTTGGCCAAGAGGGCGTCGTAGGTCGACGGCACGCGGAAGCCGCCGTACACGCCCGAATCGACGCGGACGCCCCCACCGCCGGGCGGGTGGTAGTTCGTGATGAGCCCGGGCCAGGGCGCGAAGCTCTTCGGGTCCTCGGCGTTGATGCGGCACTCGATCGCGTGGCCGCGGAAGCTCCACGGTCGCGTGTCGGCGAGGTTCAGCTTCTCACCGGCGGCGGCGCGGAGCTGCAGCTCGACGAGGTCGACGCCGGTCGTCATCTCGGTGACGGGGTGCTCGACCTGCACGCGCGTGTTCATCTCCATGAAGTAGAGGTTCTGTTTCTCGTCCATGAGAAACTCGAGCGTGCCGAGCGAGGTGTACCCGGTCGAGCCGATCGCCTCGCGGATCTTCGCGCCGATGTCGGCGCGGAGCTCGTTGGACATCGCCGGGCTCGGCGCCTCTTCGATCACCTTTTGGTGGCGGCGCTGGAGCGAGCACTCGCGCTCGCCGAGCGTCCAGATGCCGCCGTGCTGGTCGGCGAGGACCTGAAACTCGATGTGGCGCGGCTCTTCGACGAAGCGCTCGAGGTAGACGTCCGGGTTCTTGAAGCCGACAGTGGCCTCGTGACGAGCCGTCTCGAAGTTGCGGGGCAGCTCGTCGGAGGATCGGACGATGCGCATGCCGCGACCGCCGCCGCCGCCGGATGCCTTGAGGATGACGGGGTACCCGATCTCCTCGGCCTCGGCGAGGGCGTGCTCGGCGTCGCGCAAGACGCCCGTGCCGGGCAAGAGCGGCAGGCCGAAGCGCTTGGCGTTCTCGCGCGAGCTGACCTTGTCGCCCCAGGCGCGCATCGCCTCGGGGGTCGGCCCGATCCACGTGAGCTTGCACTTCTTGCAGAGCTCGGCGAAGGCGGCGTTCTCGGAGAGAAAGCCGTAGCCCGGGTGGATGGCGTCGGCCCCCGTCACCTCGGCGGCGGCGATGATTGCGGGGATGTTGAGGTAGCTCTTGGCCGGCTCGGGTGGCCCGACGCACACCGCCTCGTCGGCGAACCGGACGTGGAGCGCGGCGTCGTCGGCCTGCGAGTGGATGGCGACGGTGCGAATCCCGAGCATGCGACAGGCGCGCAGGACGCGCATCGCGATCTCGCCGCGGTTCGCGATCAATACCTTCTTGAACACTCCAAGCGCATCAACCCGTCTTGATCTTGAAGAGGCGCTGGCCGAACTCGACCGGCTTGCCGTTCTCGGCGCAGCACTCGACGACGGTGCCGGCGATGTCGGCCTCGATCTCGTTCATCAGCTTCATCGCCTCGACGATGCAGAGCGTCTGCCCCTCACGAACCTTGGAGCCCACGTCGGTGAACGACGGGGCGTCGGGCGAGGGCGCCCGGTAGAACGTGCCGACGAACGGCGAGGTGACCCAGTGAATCGTCCCCTCGTCCTCGGCGACCGCGGCCGGCGCGGCGACGGAGAGCGGGGGCACGCTGGCGAGCACCGACGCCTCTGCCGGGCCCGCGCCCATGGCGGGGCCGTACGCGGCGACGTAGGGGGCCGCGGGCTGGGCGAGGACGACGGGCTGGGGCGAGCCACGCGAAAGGCGCAGCTTGACCTGCTCGTCCTCGAACTCGAACTCCGTGACGCCGCCGTCAGCGAGGACGGTGACGAGCGCCTTGAGGTGGTCGATGTCGATGTTCACGAAGGGTGCTCTTCGCTACCAAAAGCGGGGCCGCATGCCAATCCCGAGGAGGAGCGAACCACCTTACGCGCTCGTCAGATGACGCAGCAGGCCAACGAGCGCGAGCTCGTACGAGGCCGCCCCGAACCCGGCGACCTTCGCGAAACACACCCGTGAGACGTACGAGCGCCGGCGAAACCCCTCACGCGCCTCGGGCTGCGAGACGTGGACCTCGACGACGGGAACCCCCGCGAGCCGCACTGCGTCGAGGAGGCCGATCGAGGTGTGGGTCAGCGAGCCCCCGTTGAGGAGCACGCCCGCGAAGCCCTCGTCCTGCGCGGCGCCGACCCAATTCACGAGGTCTCCCTCGTGCGCCGACTGCCGGCAAACGACGGTCGCGGCGTGCTCCGCCGCCACCGTCGCGAGCCGCGCGTGGATCTCTGCCAGCGTCGTGAACCCGTAGATCTGTGGCTCGCGCTTGCCCAGCCGATCCAGGTTGGGGCCGGACAGGACGAGGATCTTCACGGGGGCGGCGGCTTCAGGTGAGCTCTTTTAGCAGCGTCGGCACCCGCGTCCTCAGCAGGTAGCGGGCCTTGCCCAAGTTCGCGTCGGGCAGCAGCGTGAAGGCCACGAAGTACGTGTCGTTCACCACGCGGATGAGGGTCGTCACCTTGCCGGCCTGGATGGTGACCTCTTGCGGCTCGCCGGACTCGAGCATCTCGCTCGCCCGCTGGATCGACTTCACCACCACGCTGAACTCGGCCCCCACCGTCTGGATGTCGAAGGAAACGGGTGGGTTCGGCTTGGTGTAGCTGTCTACCGGGATGCCTTCGTAGTCCATGACGAGGGTTGCGAGACCACCGTCGATACCGTCGACGACCTCTTTGAGCAGAGCCTGGAACATGCTGCTTCGAACTCTAACGGGGCCGGCCCGTTCGGGTAAAGCATTCGTGTCTTGCGTCCGGGATAAAGCCGAGGGATTGTCGAGAGCGGGGAGGCCTAGCCGGACGCCTTGACCCTCGCCGAGGGCAGCGGCTAACTTCCGCTGTCGCACGGGCCAGGACGGCCCGGGCGTCCACCAAGACTGCGGCACGAGCAGACTGCCGAAAGAGCAGAGGGAATCTCTCCAACATGCGTGCACGAGCCGGGGATCCGCCCCGCACGATGCCCCAAAAGATCCTGGCGGGGCGGTGCAACGACCCGCAGCTGCGCGGTGACCTCGTCCAGGTGAAGGTCGACCAGGTGGTGCTGTCCCGCGCCCCGGCGCGGGCCCTCGCCGAAGCGATCGCGCTCGGGCTCAAGAAGACGACGGTCGAGGTCGCGGTCGCCTACGACGGCACGTGCGTCACCGACCGCGCGTC
>CALKVR010000664.1 GCA_938004815.1 uncultured Polyangiaceae bacterium
GCGTGCCGAGGACACGTCGGTATCGGCGCGGCGAGCAGTGGCGGCGCGCGAGCAAGGTCGGCCTCACACCGTCGTCGAGGTCGGCACCGGCATCGTCGCGCTGCCCGCGGCCGAGGTCTGCCCGACGTCGCTGAGCGACTGCCGCACCGGCGAGGTCAGCTGGGGGATCGGGATCCGGAACCTCTACCAGTTCGGTGCCTTTGGCGTCGGCGCGGGTGTCATCTGGGCCACCACCTTGCGCAACGACGACGCGCGCGGCGCGGCCGAGCTCGAGCGCGAGCACGCGCGGCGATACTTTCAGGTCGAGGGGCTCTTTCGTTACAGCTTCGTGCAGACCGCCGATGCCGAGGGCTGGATCGGCGGCACGCTCGGCCTCGTGATGGTGCTCGATGAATGGACTGTCGCGGCCGATCGCGATCCCCCGAACAAGGTCCGCCTCGTCGGCCCCGAGTCGCTCGTGATCGGCACCGAGGGTTTCACGACGACGGTCGCCGCGGGCGGCAGCTGGTTCTTCGCCGACTCGTTCTCGCTCGGCGGGATGCTTCGGTACGGCAACTGGATCCTCCCGTTCGAGCCAGAGACCTCGCCCGTCGGCGACGTGGCCTCGCTCTCGGGGCGGGTCGACGTGTTCGATCTCACGCTGAACCTGGCTTATCGCCTCGCTTTGTAACGGCCGCCGGCGCGGGGCCACGCCGCCCACGGTGTTGACGGCGGCGGCCCTTGCCTTTAACGAATCTCGGCACCGATGGCCCTCGACCCCTCCTGCGTCGGCTTCCAGACGAAGAAGCACGCGCTCGCGTACGACTGGAAGACGCTCGCGACGTACGCGCTCGGCATCGGAGCCAAGCGCGACGAGCTCGCCTATCTCTACGAGGGCGCGCCAGAGGGCATGCGCGTCTACCCGTCGTTCGCGGTCGTCCCGGCCCACGCGGCCGTGCTCGAGTCGCTCATCCAGAGCGGCGGCGATCTCGCGATGATCGTGCACGGCGGCCAGACCGTGCGCTCGTACGGCGCGATCCCGGCGGCCGGCACGCTCGAGACCACCGGCAAGATCGAGGGGCTCTACGACATCAAGAAGTTCGCTCAGTGCGTGATCTCGACCGAGACGACGCTCGACGGCAAGCCCGTCTTCAGCACGACGTGGTCGATCATCTTTCGCGGCGCCGGGGGCTTCGGCGGCCAGCGCCCCCCGGCCGACGACGCGCCCTCGGTGCCAAAAGAGACCGAGCCGACGTTTCGCTGGGAGCAAGCCACGACGCCCGAGCAGGCGCTGCTCTACCGCATCTCGGGCGATCAGAACCCGCTCCACGCCGACCCGGCGTTCGCCGAGCGGGTCGGCTTCCCGCAGGGGCCGATCCTGCACGGTCTCTGCACGTTCGGCTTTCTCGCGCGCGCGGCCGTCCAGCGTGGATGCGGGGGCGATCCCACACGCCTCAAGCGGCTCTCTGCGCAGTTCCGCCGGCCGGTGTGGCCGGGCGACACCCTGGCGGTCGACGGCTTCGACCTCGGCGGCGGCCGCATGGCGTTTTCCACCCAGGTCAAAGAGCGAAACGAAGCAGTCCTCGGCGGCGCATGGGCCGAGATAACCCCCTCCTGATCGGAACCTTGGCCCCTTAAGAGACGTTATGAGCGACAAAGGCAAAGACTCCAAGTCCTCGAGCGAAGACGAAGACGAGCGCGACGAGCGCGAAGAAGAAGAAGAAGAAACCGAGCGCGCCGAGGACGACGCCGACGAAGACGACGCCGACGAAGACGACGCCGACGAGAAGGCTGCCGACGGCGACGACGCGGACGAAGAGGACGAGGACGACGAAGAGGACGAAGAGGACGACGCGGCGGAGGCCAAGGAGCCCGCGCCGATTCGCGGCGCGCCGCCGCCTCCTCCCCCGCCGCCGCCGGCGGGCGATCAGGATCCGACGTGGTGGGCTCCGCACGCGGTGCTCGGGGTCCTGGTCGTCATCGGTGTCCTCGGGTTCTTTGGCGCCTTCAACAGCACGCTCGGCAAGTACCTGCGGCGCTCGCCGGCGGTGACCGCGCCGGCCGCGTCCGAGACGGCCAAGCCCGCAGCGGCCCCCGGCCCGTCGGCCGCGCCGCAGCCGCCGTCGCGCCAACCGCCCAAGCGCCCCGAGGCCGCGGGCCCCGTCTACGGCGCCAAGCACCTCGTCGTGCAGTGGAAGGGCGCGACACGCTCGAAGCAGGAGCGCTCCAAAGAAGAGGCGTTGAAGCGCACCGAGGAGGCGCTGGCCAAGCTCAAGGGCGGCGCCAAGTTCGAAGACGTCGCCAAGGAGTACTCGGACGAGCCCGGGGTCGCGAACACCGGGGGCAACCTCGGCCGGTTCTCACGCGCCGGCTTCGACCCCAAGTTCGTCGACGCCACCGAGAAGCTCAAGGTCGGCGAGCAGAGCGGCGTCGTCGAGAGCGCGTTCGGCTACCACATCATCGTGCGAACCGAGTAAGAGAGAGAATACGCAACAGGCGACAGGCGATTGACAACCGACAAGTCGAGCGGAGTGCCGACTTGTGAATTGTGAATCGCCTGTCGCCTGTTGTTCGTTTCTCAGGGGGTCAGCATCTTCTCGAGCTTCGCCCTCTTCTCCGCTTCGGGGAGCGCGATCTTCGCGCGCTCGTCGGCGCTCGCGCCGGATTTGATCGCGCGTGGCTCGTCGCCGATCGCGCGCATCACGGCGCCCTTGCGCGCGATGAGCCAGTCGACGGTGTTGCCACCATCGGTGAGCGACACCGCGAACGCCTCGTCGCCGAGGTCGGCCGCCGGCTTGGCGCCCGCGAGCTTGGCGATCGACGCCATCGCGCTCTTCGCCGCTGCCTCGTCGGCGTGCGCGAACGCGACGGCGCGCCACCGCTTGCCGCTCGCGTCGTAGTAGCCGACCGCGCCGCCGCCCGCGTCCTTGGCCCCGCGAACGACCTCTTTCGGCACGTAGCGGACCCCGATCGGGATGCGGCTGTCCTGGGGGAGCGCGACGACGGCGGGCAGCATGCCCGGCTCGCCGGGGAGCGCCTCGGACACGACGCGGGCGAGCTCCGGCAAGACCTTCGCGCCCGCCGCCTCGACCTCGGCCGGCGTCGCCTTGGTATCCGAGTACGTGAGCTCGACGAGGTGAGCGCCGCGCCAGAGGTACGCGTTGCCGATGCCGAGCGCGGCCGCGCCGCGCACGGCGAGCGGCTTGGGGGCGGCGGGGTCGGCGGGATCGCCGTCGCCCACCGTCCGTTTCGTGAACATCGCGTACGCCGAGGCCGGCGAGTCGAACCGCGAGAGCACCACCTCGATCGTCGTCGCCGCGCTCGCCTCGGCGACGTAGCGCAGCTGCACGACACGCTCGACGCCGAAGCTCTCGTACACCGCGCACTCGCCGTCGAAGAGATCGCACATCTTCTCGAGCGGCTCGCTCGACTCTTTCCCCATCGCGCGACCGGGCTCGCCCGGGTCCAGGCAGAAGCCGGCGACCTTGCCCGGGAAGAAGGGCTTGGCCACCTTGTCCTCGATGGCGGCGCGGCAGCCGCCGGGGCCGGTCGTGGCCGCAGGGGGGGGGGGCGCGCCCCGCTTCTCGGCCGAAGCCACCACGTCGCCGCCCCGGTCTCCGCACGCGAACGACGCGCAGACGAGGAGGCACCCGAAGACTCGTGATCGCATGGGTCCGGCGGGCATAGCCCGCCCCTCCCAGGTGGTCGAACCTTTTTTCATAGGCACGCAAGCTCTTTAGGCGACACACGTGGCCTAAGGTGCGAGCGGTGCGCGCCGGCAGCGGCGCGGCGGGAAGACTCTTCAGGCTTTCAGCGCTGTCTTCTTGGCGCAGCGCTTGCTGCACCCGTCCATCGGCCCCCCGGAGACGGCTCGCACCGCCTTGGCTCGCTTCTCGCACAGCCCCCGTCGGTCCATGCGCAGGCGCTCCTTTTCACGCACCTTCTTGCGCGGTTTCACCCTCGTCGAGCTGATGGTGGTGGTCAGCATCATCGCGATCTCCGCCGCGATCGCCATGCCGGGCATCATCGATCTCGTCCGCTCGCGCAAGGCGCAGCGCACGTCGGCCCAGCTCTTCGGTCTCATCCAGGAGGCGCGCGGCCGCGCATTCGGCCGCGGGGTCGGGGTGATCCTCGAGTGGAACGGCACGGTGGTGACGAGCTCGGATGGCAACGCCGGCCTCTTGACCCTCAGCGAGGTCCGGCGCGATCTCGACGGCGACTCCAACCCAGAGGTGCCCGATCCGTTCTGCTGGGCCGCCGCCGCGCCCGCGCCCTTCGGGGCGATGGAGCAGCAGTACGGGTTCTGGCAGCGCGAGAACGCCGACGGCCACGTCGTCGTGTCGGCCACCACCAACGCGTCGGCGTACCCGGCCGCGCAGCCGGCCGTGGCGACGAACCTCGAGCTCTGCTTCACGCCTCGGGGCTTGATGTATGCGCGCGCGCCCGTGAACACGGGCACGTGGACGCGCGCGAACACCGTCTACTCGTTCCGCGTCCAGCGGGCGATCAACAACGTCGCGGGGGCCGACGTTCCCTTCGTCCCGGGGCTCGGCGACCGCTCGCGGTTCGTCCACGTCGCGCCGAACGGCGTCGCGAGGTTGGCGCTATGACATCCCACGCTCGGACGTGGCTGAGCGATTTTCGTCGAGAGCGAGCGAGCTCGGTGGCGAGTCGCGCGGAGCGTACGGAAGTACGCGAGCACGCGCGACGCCGAGATCGCGATGCTATCGGCGAAAAGCGCCAGTCACGAGCAGGTTTCACGATGGTCGAGGTCATGATGGGCCTCGCGATCCTCGCCGTCGGCGCGGCCTCCGTG
>CALKVR010000665.1 GCA_938004815.1 uncultured Polyangiaceae bacterium
GCACGAGGGCCTCGAGGGTGGTGCGCGGAGGCGGGATGGCCTCGAGCAGGCGGCCCACGCCGTCGAGCACCTTGGCGTGGCGGCCGCGCGTGAGGACGCCCGAGAGCTCGTGGTTGGTCGCCTGGAGCAGATCGTTGAGGGCCGCCGCAAGCGACCACTCCGCCGGAGACAGGTCGGGCAGCGTGTCGACGGGCGCGACGCCTCGCGCACGCCGGACGCGGGCGACGCCGATCGCCGAACGCAGGTCGTCCATCGACATGCGTCTGTCGTCGGCGCCGACGTAGAAGCCCACCTGCGGACCGAGCGGCGGGAGGGGGCTGAGCTTGCCGCCGAGGATCAGCGGGCCGACGACACCCGCTGCCAGCCCATCCAACCTCTCCTGAAAGTTCGGCTTCGCCATCGGCGCGCGCTCAACCTTCGCCCGCTTCCACTTTGACGCCGAGATCGCTCAGCGGGAGCACGCCCGGCGACTCGAGCACGAGCTCGGGGATGCGTGTCGCGAGCGCGGGCTCGATGGCGTCGGCCGGGAGCGGCGCCCATTGCTGCGCTTCGAGGAGCGCGTTCTCGAGCGAGACGAAGGCCTCTTGCGGCACCCCCACGATCTGCGCGTCGCGACCGATGAAGAGGACCTGCCCGGCGGGCGACCCGAGCGAGCGGTGCAGAACCTCGGGCGAGACGGCGGGCAGAGGATCGTAGCCGGCGGGTATGTAGAGGTTCGGGTGGACCTCGCGGAAGAACTCACCCACCGGCACCGACTCGATGCCGGCCGCGTGGCGCACGAAGGCGCCCGCGTCGGTGAACGCCACCGTCGCGCGGCGCAACGTCTCGGGCCCGAGCACGTAGGCGATGCGCCGGAGGAGCGGCAGCTCTTCACGCTTGACCCAGGTCGCGGTCACGCCGCGCCAGGGGTCGGTCGTGGGCACCATGCGCAGCGAGAGCGAGACGCCGCCCGGCGCGCCGGCGCGGACGGCCTTGACGGTGGAGACGCCGGCGTCGCTCTGCAGCTCGACCCGCGCGAACGCCGACACCGAGCCGAGCGCAGGGAGACGCTCGAGCTCGAGGGCGTCGTCGCGCCCGCGGAACAGCACGAGCCCCTCGCGCTCGAAGACGGGGCAGGCCCGCAGGTTCACCGGATGCCGGAAGCCGATCTCGACCCCTACCCCCTCGGCGACCGGCGAAAAGACGGTGATCCCGGGGGTCGCGCCGAGCATCGGCATCATGCGGCGCGGCACGTCGCCGACGCGAAAGACGTAGCGCTGCACCGGCGCGTCGTCGAACGAGTTGTCGGGCGGCCACTCGCCCAGACCGACCTCGGCGTCGACGTTCGAGCGGATGAAGTAGCCGATGAGGGCCGGCCCGAGCCCCTTCTCCGCGAGGATCCATTTGGCCCCCGGCTCGGCGAGCGTGCTCGGGTCCAGGTGCGGCTTGAGGCGCAGGAGGAGCGTGCGGAGCTCGACCGCGCGCTCGACGGCGTAGGCCTGCGTGAAGCTGGAGTGGTAGAGAAAGAGACCGCCGTCTTGCGCCAGGAGCTCGCCGGCGTCGTAGCCGAACGGCGCCGCCGCGTCGCGGTACTGCACGAAGTGGCGACTCGTGCCAGTGAAGGTGTAGCCGCCCGCGAGGCGCGCGACCTCGGCCACGCGGTCCATCCGGTCGCTGCCCTCGCTGGCGAAGGTGAGCGTCACCTCGCGCGCGCCCAGCTTGCTCTTCACGATCTCGACCGTGAGGCTCCTCAAAATGTCTTCGAGCGAGCTCGAGCGGGAATAAAGCGCCAGGAACGCGACCAGGCGGTCCAGGCTGGGCAAGAGGACCAGGCCCTTGGAGCCGAGCGCCACGCCCTTCGCGTCGAGCCCCAGGCCCGGGGTGCGGAGGCGAGTCTGGTGGAGCGCGACACGTACGAGCATGGCCGAGGGCCCAAGACGGTATCGCTCGTCGCTGCCTGTGGGTAGCCGTTTGCGATGCGCGCCCCGGGCAAGTACGCTGACGGGCGTACGGGGACATGACCGCGCTCCAGAAAGAGCTCCTCGCAGGGCGTTTCGAGATCCTCCGCGAGGTGGGGCGCGGCGCGGCGGGCGTCGTGTTCCGCGCCATCGACGTGCAGAGCGCCGAGTCGGCCGCGCTCAAGATCATCGCGGCCGGCGCCGACGCCACGTCCGAGCACCTGCGGTTCCTGCGCGAGGGTGAGGTCCTCGAGCGGCTCGTGCACCCCGGGATCGTGCGCCTGCTCGGCTACGG
>CALKVR010000666.1 GCA_938004815.1 uncultured Polyangiaceae bacterium
TGTCGAAGGGGACGCTCGCCAGGATGGCTTGCACCTCCGGCATCATGCACGGCGAGAGGCAGGGCATGGGCGGCGGCTTCTTCGCGTTGGCGGCCTGCTTCTGCCACTCTTGCTCACCGAGCGGGCCGAACGCGGCGGCGGTCTTGGCGAGATGCGCTTCGAGGCGCGCGATCAGCTCGGCCTGGTAACGGTTGTGGGCTTGCCGTCGGGCGACGAGCGACGCCGTCTCGCCGTTGGCGCCGCCGCACCCGCCGACCATGGGCCCGCGCGTCGCGTCGAGGACCTGCTTCAGGCGCTCGCCGGCCGCGCGCCACCGCGGGCGACAATCGGGCGCGGCGGCGTCGCAGTCCGGGACGGCGCCCCAGAGCGCCTCGATCGCCTGGTACTGTTCCGACGCCCGCTTCTCCATCCACTCGAGCTGAGACTGCTCTTTTCCGTCCGCACCTTTCGGCATGCCGAGCGGTGGGGCCTTGGCCATGACCTCGGTCCACGCTGACAGCGGTGCGGGCAGCTCCGCGCTCGGCGTGTCGGACGCGCTCGCGAGGGCCGTCGATGTCGGACCGACGGTGCTCGTCGCGGTCGTCTCGACCGTGTTGGTCCGGTCGCCCTGGCTGCTGCACGAGAGCGCCGCGAGCGCGCTCGACAGGAGCAGGGCGCGCCGCGCCATGATCGCTTCGCGGTCGGTCGTGTCGTCGTGCGAGCTCACGGAGCGGACGGTATCTCGGTCCGCGGATAGCGGTAAACCGTTGCGGGCTTGGTCTCGGCGCTCTCCAGGTCGAAGGGGACCGGGACCTGGTACGTCCGAACGGGGAGCAGACCCTTCGGAAAGTAGGCGCGCCCCGGATCGCCGACGAGCACCAGCTTGCCGTCCGCGTCGAGCGCGCGGAACCAAGGGTCGAACCTGGCGGCGGCGCCCTGATCGTAGAAGACGTCGCCCGCCAGGATGACGTCGAAGCCGTCGAGAGGATCGCCGACTCGGTCCTTGCCCTCCGGCTCGAGCGTCACGCCCGCGAGCGCGGCGTTGAGACGCGCGGCGGTGCAGGCGAACGGATCGATGTCGCTCGCCACCACGCGGGCGGCCCCCGACAAGCAAGCTGCGATCCCGACGAGGGCGCTCCCGCTCGCGAAGTCGAGGGCGGTGCGCCCTCGAACGCTGGTCGGCTCGTCGAGCACGAATCTGGCAAGGGCCTGGCCACCTGCCCACGCGAACGCCCAAAAGGGAGGCTCGAGGTCGTGCAGATCGAGCGTGGCCTGGGTCGCCGTCCAGAGCGGCGTCACCAGCGACGCGGCCCAGATGGAAATCTCCGGCGCGAGCGGCACCGGCTCGACGCGGGTTTGCGCGCAAATGAATGCTTCCTTGTCATGCTCCGAACGCATGCGGTTGCTCGATCGCCGATCCGATTGCTCGATCGAAGGGCCAGCCTTGCGGCATACACCTTCGACCCTATCCTTATCCGACCGCGCGACCGCCTGGCAGACGTTGGCACACTCTTTCCTTCACCGGCCCCGTCAACTTGCTGCCGCCGGCCCATTTTCTCCGCTCCTTTCACAGGGCACGTTAGTTGTAGGGGCGCGTATCACGAACGCCCGGGCCTCCCGCCGCCACACATCAGGAACCCCGATGCTAGAGCTGCTTCGACGCTTCGCACTGCCCCTCGCCCTCGGCGCGGTCATCGCCGGCTGTGGCGACGACTCCGAGACCAAGACACCGGGCCCCGACCCCGACCCCGACCCGGACCCGACGCCGTCCGACATCACGCCGGCGCCCGGTGGTCTGCGCAAGCTGACGGCGCCGCAGTACGTCTCGACGATCCGCATGCTCCTCGGCGACGCTGCGGCCGACGCGGCCAACGTCCCTGACGACTCGGCGTTGAGCGGGCTCAAGGTGCTCGGCGCGGCCGAGCTGACCATCCCGGCCGCCGACGTCGAAACGTACGAGCTCTCTGCGCGTCGCATCGCCGAGGCGGCGGTCGGTGATGCCGCGATCAAGGCCGCGCTCGTCCCGTGCACGCCGACGGGCCCGACCGACGCCGCGTGCTTCAACACCGTGGCGCAAAACTTCGGTCGGCTCGCTTGGCGCCGCACGCTCGACGCGGCAGAGGTGCAAACGCTCGTCACCGCCGCCACCGCGGGTGCCACCGCCTACGGCTCCTTCGACGCCGGCGTCGTCTCGCTCGTCTCGGCGACGCTCCAGGCACCCGACTTCCTCTACCAGATCGAGCTCGGCGAGCCCGACCCGGACGCCCCCGCGGGGGTGTCGCGCCGCCGCTTGAAGCAGACCGAGCTCGCCTCTCGCCTCTCGTTCTTCATCGCCGGTCGCGCCCCTCACAAGGCGCTCATCGATCGCGCCGAAGCGGGCGGCCTCGCCGACGACGCCGCGATCCGCCAGGTCGCGGCCGAGCTCGTGGCCCTGCCCGAGGCGCGTGACGCGCTCGCCGGCTTCTACGCCGAGGTGTTCCATTTCGACGACACGGCCAGCATCCAGAAGGACACCGCGAAGTTCCCGCTCTTCACCGACGCGACCCGCGCCGCCATCGCACAAGAGACCAAGCTCTTTCTCGACGACATCGTGTGGACGCGCAACGCCGACGCGCGCGAGATGTTCGACGGCAAGTTCACGTACGTGAACCAGGACAACGCGTGGATCTACGGGCTCGCCATCAGCGGTCCGGAGTTCCAACGGGTCGAGATCGCGAACCGCAGCGGCCTGCTCACGCAGCCCACCTTCCTCTCGAAGCACGCGCACCCGGGGTTCACCTCGCCCACGCGCCGCGGTCTCTTCTTGATCACCAACCTCCTCTGCGGCGCCGTCCCGCCGCCTCCGCCGGGCGTCGTCCCCACGCTTCCGCCCGACGACGGCACGCCCAAGACGATGAAGCAAAAGATGGCGATCCACGCGACCGAGGACGCGTGCGCCGCCTGCCACGCCCGCACCGACCCGCTCGGCTGGTCGATGGAGCACTTCAACACGGTGGGCCAGTGGCAGGACACCGACCAGGGCCTGGCGATCGAGACGTTCGGCTCCACGCCCGAGGTCGGCGAGTTCGCGTCGGTCTCGGATATCGGGCCGCTGCTGCGTGAGAACCCCAAGGCGACGAGCTGCATGGCACGCTTCCTGTTCCGCCAATCGACGGGGCACGTCGAGACCCAGGGTGAAGAGCCCGCGATGGTCGCCATCGACGAAGCGTTCGCCGCCGGCGGCTACAAGGTCCAACAGCTGATGGTGGAGATCGCGGCGAGCCCCGCGTTCCGCCTCGTCGGAGAGCCCAAGTGAGGCGCATCATGAAGACCAGGGCACTGAATCGAAGGGCGATGCTCCGGGGCATGATGGGCGGCGCGACCGTCGCGGTCGGCCTCCCGCTGCTCGAGGCGATGTTGAACTCGCACGGCACGGCCCTCGCCGGCGGCGGAACGTTGCCGGTGCGGCTCGTGACGTGGTTCTTTGGCAACGGCGTCAACAAGGCGCGCTGGGTTCCGGGCGGCATGCTGACCCCTGTCAGCGGGCCCGGTTACCCGGTTCCGTCCGCGCTCGCGCCGCTCTCCGACGTCATCGACTACGTGAGCGTCCCGACCGGGTTCCGCAACCACTGTGCGGATCAGATCACCCACCACGAGGGCATGACCCTCTTCAACGGGTTCACGTTCACCCAGCAGTGCTTCGGCGACCCGGAGTGCGGTCAGGGCTTCTATTCGAACTCGGGCGGGCCCACGATCGATCAGGTCGCGGCGAGCGCGATCGGTTCGCTCACGCCGGTGCCGAGCATCGAGATCGGCATCTCCAAGCGCATCAGCGGCGCCGACTTCGGCACGACGATGCACGCGCTCTCTCACAAGTCGACGACCGAGCCGCTCTTTCCCGAGCGGAACCCGCAGGACGTCTTCTATCGCCTCTTCGGCAACTTCATGCCGCCCGACGATCCGGCCAAGCCCTCGCGCATCGCAGTGCTGAACGCGGTTCGCGAGCAGGCGGCGCGCCTCGAGGGCCGCCTGGGTGTGCGCGACAAGCAGCGCCTCGACGCCCACCTCCAAGGGATCAGCGAGCTCGAGGCGAAGATCAACACCCTCCCGCCTGCCTGCGTCCTGCCCGGCGAGCCGAGCGAGACGAACACCGACATGGGTGGGGTCGAGCCGCTCCAAGCGGTCAACCAGGTGATGAGCGATCTCCTCGCGTACGCGTTCAGCTGCGACGTCACGCGCATCGGCAGCATCCTGTTCCACGAGGGTGCGAGCGATACGGTGTTCCCCGGCTGCAGCTCGCAGGGGCACCACAACGCGTCGCACAGCTTCCAGGTCACGTCGGGCGGCGTCGAGCAGGACTTCGGCGGGCTCGCCGATTTCAACACCGGGCTCGGCTTCACGATGACCCAGTTCGCGTACCTCTTGCAGAAGCTGCGAGACACGCCGGACGGCACCGGCAACCTGCTCGACAACTCGGCGATCCTCGCGGGGAGCGACTGCATGGATGGGTGGAGCCACGACTTCGACAGCCAGCGTCACCTCGCCTGTCTGGTCGCCGGCGGCGGGGGCGGGCGGCTCGCCTATCCCGGTGTCCACACCGTGCAAGAGGGGCGCAACGTCTCCGATGTCGCGCTCACCGTGCTGCAAGCGGTCGTGCCGGAGATCACCGCGATCGGCAACGTCGGTCAGGACCCGGCCGCGTCGCAGACGCCCGTGGCCGAGCTGACCTCTACCTGACGTCGCGCGGCTCTTGCCGCTCCCCCTCGCCCTCGGTGAGGGGGAGCTTCCCGCGGCGATCGCGTAGCCACGTCAGCCACGAGAAACTCAGCGTGCCGAGGATCATAGAGGGCGCGAAGACGTGCGCGGGGTCGCCACGGTAGACGTGCATGACGGCCGAGCCGACGAGCCACATCGCGACCGGCACGAAGTAGAGACGGTCGACGCCGATGGCGATGCACGCGACCACCGCGGCGATGATGAGCAGGTCGTCCGCGAGCATCACCGGAAGCGAAGGCTGGAAGAGAAAGCCGTAGACACGGTGGAGCGTCACGATCGCGATGCAGATCGCGAGCATGCTCATGATCCGTCGCGTCGCGACGTTGGCGAGCAAGCGCTGCCGGCCCAGCCAAGAGCCGCCCGCCATCGCCAGGATGAACGGCACCGTGACACAGAGGGCGACGAGGTGCGCGTTCTCCATCGTGCGCACCGCCAGAGCCCCCGCGACGGTGAGCAGACAGCAGACGACGAACAGCGCAGCGAGGAGCGCGCGTGGCCCTCGGGCGACGTCGGCGTCGTGCTGGTAAGCAAGGTCGCGCAGGCTGTGGAGCGCTTGCTTCTGGTGCGCTCGTTCGGCGCGCGCGCGAGAGAGGCCCTCTGCCACGCGGGGTGAACGGAGCGCGGCTTCGTCGGCGAGCGCCTCGGCAGCGTCGAGGTTGTCATGGCGAAGCTCGGTCTCGATCATGGTCTCGACGGCGCGAGCCAACCCACGCCGAGCGCGTTCGTTCTCGCGCCACTCCGACAGGGCGCGGGTAAAGGCGAAGCGGCACTCGACGAAGACCCGGCGCTGCTCGGTGAGCGCCCCTCGCTCGGTCGACCCCGCGAGCGCTTCGGCTTCGCCCGCGAGCCGCTCGGCCTCGGCGGTGAGATCGAGCGACCCCTTGTGACGCGTGTAGGTGACGACGGCGTCGTGGAGCGCCATCGCGCTCGAGAACCGCGCGCTCTTGTCGCGCGCGGTCGCGCGGTTGCAGATGTGGGCCAGCTCCTCGGGGACCTCGGGCGGGTACGCGTGAGGCTCGGACTCGATCGCCGCGCGGAGGACAGTCGCCAGATCGGCGCCCTGGTGGCGAGCTTGGCCGGTGAGCATCCGGTGGAGCGTCGCGCCGAGAAGGTAGACGTCGGTCGCGGCGTCGATGACGCCATCTCCGACGATCATCTCGGGGGCCATGAAGCTGGGCGTGCCGAGGGGGAGAGCGACGGCGCCTCGCTTCGCGTGGCCGAACGCGGGCGTCCCCAGCTCGACGGCGGCGCCCCAGTCGAGCAGGTAGACCTCGCCGAAGTCACCCACCATGACGTTGTCCGGCTTGATGTCGCGGTGGGCGTACCCCTGGGCGTGGGCGAACGCCACCGCGCGGCACACCTCGAGGAAGACCTCGAGGTGGCGAACGATCGGGTCGTTCGACCACACCATGCCGTCCGGCTTGCTGTGGCGGATGTCGAGCTTCGACCACGCCTTGCCCTCGACGCGCTTCATCACGATCACAGGGCGCCCATCGGCGTCGACGCCGAGCGCGTGGACGGGGACGATGTTGGGATGCTCGAGCCTGCTCGTGATCACGCCCTCGCGCAGGAGGGCGGCGTGGAACGCGGGTGATTGCTCGTCGGGCTTGAGCCGCTTGATCGCCACCTTGCGGTTCATCAGCCGCTGGCGCGCGAGGTGGACCTCACCCATGCCGCCGCGCCCCAAGACACCGAGGACTTCGTATTCGGCTCCGACGTCCCACCGGGCGTCGATGACAGGCGGCGGGTCCAGTGTCTCGGTCTGGGTCGCCTCGATGGCGTCGGCGGCGTGGGCGCTCCGGATCGACTCGTCGACGCCCAGCGCGCAGGTGCGGGCCAGGTCGAAAAGGTCGTCCGTCCAGTTGCCCGAGGCCGTCACACCATCGCCCTCCGCCGCGTCTCCGAGACCTACCACGAAGGACACTTTTTTTCGTCACACGCTCGAGGGACGCGTCTCTACCTGGCGCGCCCGAGCAGAGGGCGCTTGTCGAGGAGACCCATGAACACCCTGCGATTCACCCTGGGCGCCGCGCTCGCGGCAGCGACTCTCTTGCCGTCGTGCAAGAGCAAGCTCGAAAAGTGCAACGACGTCTGCGCCAAGATGGAGGCCGAGGACAAGGCCGCGTGCGGAGGGGACAAGGAGTGCATCAAGAGCGTCGAGGAGAAGGACGAGGCCTGCAAGGCGCTCTGCGACACGGCGGTCGGTGAGGGTGCCAAGGAGCGCAAGAGCAAGAAGGACGACGACGACGACAAGTCGGGGTCGAGCGGGACGCCGGCCGACAAGGACGAGAAGGCGTGCGAGAAGGACGACGCGGAGGCGTGCGCCAACACCGGGGGCCGCTACCTGCTGGGCAAGGACGGTCGCAGCAAGGACGAGGCGAAGGGGGCCCAGATCCTCAAGAAGGCGTGCGATCTCGGGTCGGGCTTCGGTTGCGAGATCTACGGGCGCGCCCTCAACGACGGGCGCGGGGTCCCGAAAGATCAGAAGGCCGCGCAAGAAATGTTCACGAAGGCCTGCGACAAGAAGTCGGGCGGGGCGTGCCGCTCGCTCGCTCTCGCGTTCGATACGTCCGACCCGAAGCGCATCCCGCTCCTGGTGAAGGCGTGCGAGCTCGACGACGGGATCGGGTGCATGGGTCTCGGCGCCGCGTACCTGCACGGCGATCAGGGCGCGCCCAAAGATCTGAAGAAGGCCAAGGAGACCCTCCAGAAGGCGTGCAAGCTCGGTCAAAAGAGCTCATGCGACAAGGCCGCCGAGATCCCCTGATACGATGGGTGGGTGCAAGAGGCCGTGGAGCTCCAGGTCGCGGAGGCGCTTCGCCGAGGTCGCTTCGACGAGGCGGCCTCGGCCGGTCTGCGCGGCTACGGGCCCGAGATATTGGGCTTCTTGATCGCGCTCGGGCCGAGCACCGCCGAGGACGCGTTCTCGCAGTTCTGCGAGGACCTCTGGCGGGGTCTGCCGGGGTTTCGCGCGCAGGCGAGCTTTCGGACCTGGGCGTACACGCTGGCGCGCCACGCCGTCGTTCGGGTGCGTCGCGACCCCTGGTCGCGGCGCGCGAGCCCCCTGTCGGACCTCGGTCCCATCTCCGGGATCGCCGAGGAGCTGCGCTCGTCGACGGCGTCATTCTTGGCGGCGCGGGTGCGAGACCGCGTGACCCAGCTTCGCGACCAGCTCGAGGAGGAGGACCGCGCGCTCTTGGTGCTGCGGATCGATCGACAGATGGCGTGGGGTGATATCGCGCGCGTCATGGTCGGGGCCGACGCGCCCGACGCCGAGATCACCAAGCGCTCGGCAGCGCTCCGCAAACGCTTCGAGCGTCTCAAGCTCGAGATCCGTGAGCGCGCAGAGCGCGAGGGGCTCGTCGACAAGAGACCGCCGAGCGAGAAGAAGCCGGGGCGCGGCTGAATGGGTCGGGGTCGCAACATCCTCCGCGTGTCGGCGGCCGTCTGCGCCCTCGTGGGGATCATCTGGGGGATGTGGGTCATGCAGGCCACCGACGCGCGGCAGCTCACCGTGCTCGGAGGCGCGGTCGCAGCGCTCTCGGCTGCGGCGGGGCTCGCCCTCGGCGCGGCTTCGGGAGCCCCGCGGCTCGGCACCCTCGCCGCGGCCCCCACCGCGCTCTTGCTCGGTCTGAAGCCGTACCTGCGGCCGCTCTGGTACCGCGGATACAAGGGCGACGTCTCCGTCTTTTCGCCCGCCGCCGAGACGCACCTCTACTACCTCGTTCCCGGCTTCGTCCTCGGCGTCATCGCGATCGCGGTGGCGTTCGTTCCGCTCACCGGGAGGCGTGGCGAGGCCCGCGACGATCTGCTCCTCTTCTTCCGAGCCTCCGGCGGCGGGCTCGGGCTCTTCGCGGCGACAGGGCTGCTCCTCATCTTCACCAACTCGCGTGGCGAGCTCGAGATGGTCCTCACCGCGCTCGTGCCGAGCGCGCTCGTGGGCGTCGCCTCGCTCGCGTCGATCGTAGGCGGAGGCGCAGGCGACAAGGCGCCGCTCAGCGCCGGGCAGCAGCCCTACCGCATGGCCGCGCCGATGGTCTCGTCGATCTCGGCTCCGATGGGTGAGGCGACGGATGCCCTGATGCGCGCGCTCGCGCACGCGCCGGCGCCGGGGCTCGACCGCATCCCGCCCGCGCTCTTGGAGCTCCCTCCCGGCAGTCGCGTGGGGAGCTTCGTCGTGCGCGACCGGCTCGGCGCCGGCGGCATGGGCATCGTCTACCGCGCCCGTGACGAGCGCCTCGGCCGTGAGGTCGCGCTCAAGCTCTTGCCCCCGCACCTCGCCGCGGATCCGACCCGGCGCGCTCGCTTCTTTCGTGAAGCGCGCACCGCCGCGAGCGTCCTGCACGCCAACGTCGCGGCCGTGTACGAGCTCGGCGAGGCCGACCCGCCCTACATCGCGATGGAGCTCGTCCCGGGCGAGACCCTCGCGCGGCGCATCGCGCGTGGTTTCGTCGGCGTCCCCGAGGTTCACCGGATCGCGCTCGCCGTCGCATCGGGGCTCGCCGCCGCCCACGATCGCGGCGTCGTCCATCGCGATCTGAAGCCCGAGAACGTGATGATCGCCGCCGACGGCAGCACCAAGATCGTCGACTTCGGCCTCGCTCGAGCCGATGGTGGCCTCCTCGATCCCACCGGCGTCACCGCCATCCAAGGTAGCCTCACCCAGAGCGGGTTCATCGTGGGCACGCCTCGGTACATGGCGCCCGAGCAAGCCATGGGCGGTGAGGTCGACGCGCGCGCCGATGTCTACGCGTTCGGGCTCCTCGTCCTCGAGCTCTGCACCGGCGCAGGCCTGGACCCAGCGACACCTGCGATTCGCCGTGGCGACGCGGCGCGTGGGCTGGTCGGGCGGGTGGTGCCTGGGCTCGGCGACCTGGTGGCGAGGTGCCTGGCGTTCGACCCCGAGGCGCGGTTCGCGGACGCGCGGCAGCTCGTCGAGGCGCTCCAGGAGGCGGCGGTGAAGAGGGGCGCGGCGTAGGGGAGCGCGACCGTCTTGCGCCTCGGGTTGATCGTGCTTTCCTTGTCGCCATGCGCTTTCTTGGACTCGTGGCGGTGGCGGCGTGGGGGCTCATCGCCTGTGGCGGTAGCAGCGATGGCGACGGCGGTAGCGGGGGCGCCGGGGCGGGTGGTGACGGCGGTGGCGGCGGGGCACCGGACCCCGACCCGCAGGGCTGTCAGCCGCCCGACGCAGCCGAGGGTTTCGAGGTCGGGACGGGTGAGCTCTGCTTCGCCGAGGTAAATGACGGCGGCGTCATTCAACAGATGCACGGGCCCCAGGGCGGCTACCACGTGTGGCTCGCGCTCGGTTGTATCGACTGCGGCGACCAGGTTTGGGTGCGCGGCTCGGTGCTCGACCCTGCGACGGGCAGCCCGCTGCCGAACACCTACACCACCGACAACATCGTGACCCTGAGCAAGGGGGCTTGGCCGCAGATCGCCGGTATCCAGCAGGGCATGCCTGGCGACGATTTTCTGGATGAGCCGGGGTACGAGCCGCTCCCGCCGGGCACCCCGTTCATCCTGCGGGCGCAGGTGTTCGCCCTCGACGGCGCCACGCTGCTTCACGAGGCCGAGGTGTCGGCCGTGCTCGGCGACACCGTCGATTGGGACCCTTGCGACGCCGACCCGACCGGCCCCTGCTGCAGCCCCGACGACATGTGCCTCGGCAACGACGGCTGACCGCCAAACAGCTCGGCCCGCCACCTCGTAGAAGCGGCGGGCCGATGATGCCGATCGATGGCGACGAGCTCAGCTCACTGCGGCGGCTCGACGACCACGCCCTGGGGCGGGATCAAGAAGTAGACGTTGCGTGAGTCGAGCGGCGAGCCGTCGCCGGTGACGGTGACGATGGCGCGGTAGAGCTGCGCGTCGTCGGTGGCGGGGACGGTGGTGTTCTCTGCCACCGCGACGAGGTCCCAGCAGACGCCCGTGCCGGGGAACAGCGACGGGAACGTCTCGTTGTAGGTGTTCATGTCCTCATCGGTCTTGGGGTTCACGTCGGTGCAGGGGAAGCCCGAGCCGTTGATGACCAGGTGATCGATGAACTGGGTGGCGTCGACGGCGTTGCCGGGATCGCCCGGATCGTTCGGATCGTCGGCGGCGCCGATGGTGGTGAACAGCGGGACGCCGCGGACGATCTCGAGGATGCCGAGCTTGGCCTGGTCGACGACGGCCGCGTCGAGCGCCGCGTAGGTGAACGGCTGGTTGCTCATGTCGACGGTGCCGGAGGCGATGCCGAGCGCGTCGGCGCAAGCCTCGGTCGAGTCGGCCACGATGGGGCCCGCACCGTCGGGGTCGCCGCAGCCGCTGCCGCCGCCGTCGTCACCCGTGCCCCAGAGGCTGGCGAACTTGATGTCGAGCGACGAGAGGGCGGTGCCGGCGTTGGCGACGGTGGCCTGCCCGCCGCACGTGCCGCCCTGGTTGTCTGCGTCGGTGATCTGCATGAGCACGCGCACCGCGTCGCCACGGAAGCCGGGGCAGCCGACCGGGTTGGGGTTGTTCGGGTCGGCGCCGCACTGGTTGTTGTTCGAGCAGTAGTTCTCGTCGGCGACGCACATCGCCGCTTGGACCACTGCTTCGGAGCTGCCGCCGCCCGTCCCGGGCACCGCGTTGGCGGTCGTCTGGGGGTTGGGCTGGAGGCTGACGAGGTTCGTGTAGGTGTTGCAGTTGTCGAAGCGCCCGACGCCCGTCCACATGTCGGGGATGCAGCCGGCGCCCATGTTGGCGACGAGCGGATCATCGACGCACGCGTTCTGGAAGCAGATGTAGTTGGCGGGGCAGTCGGGGTCGATCATGCACGGCGTGTTGCCGGCGTCGGGCTTGCAGCGCAGCTCGTCGACGATCGCGGGGACGCTGGTCGCCATCGCGTTCAGCTCGGCGCTCATCGAGCCCGTCGTGTCGAAGCTGAAGTAGACGTCGGCGAACTGGACACTGGTGCGGAACTCGAGCGTGTCTTGCGGGGGCACCGTCGGCTCCTGGTAGGGCACGATGAAGACGAAGTCGCCGTTGGCCACCGGGTTGTCGGCGGGGTCGTTCGGGTTGGTGCCGGCAGCGTCTTCGATGAGGTCGCTGACGCCGTCACCGTCGGTGTCCCCGTTCGTCGGGTCGGTGCCGAGGAGGACCTCCTCGGAGTCGTCGAGGCCGTCGTTGTCGGAGTCGAGATCGATGTAGTTGGGCTCGCCATCCATGTCCGAGTCGATGGGCGGGGTGCTGACGTCGGCGTCGCCGGCCTCGATCGCGTCGAAGATGCCGTCGTTGTCGCTGTCCTCGTCGTAGCGGTTGCGGATGCCGTCGCCGTCGGAGTCGAGCTGGCCCTCGTGCAGATCGCCGATCGAGTCGCCGTCGGAGTCCTGATCCAGGTAGTCGAGGATGCCGTCGGCGTCGCAGTCCTTGGGCGCGGCGGGCGTGCCATTGTCGGTGTCGACGACGCCGTCGCCGTCGCAGTCGCTGCCCTGGCCGACGATCTCGTCGCCGTCGATGATCGCGTCGTTGTCGTCGTCGACGTCGGCGTAGTCGAGCCGGCCGTCGTTGTCGAAGTCCTCGAGCGAGTCGTCTTGATCGAGGATGCCGTTGTTGTCCGAGTCGGTGTCGAGGAAGTTCGGCGTGCCGTCGCTGTCGCCATCCTGCGGCGCGGTGTTCAGATCGGCGTCGCCGGCCTCGACCGAGTCGGGGATGCCGTCGCCGTCCGAGTCGGTGTCGTCGGCGTTGGGGATGCCGTCGCCGTCGACGTCGTCCTCGCCCTCGTCGCTGTCCTTGATCGTGTCGCCGTCGCGGTCCGCGTTTCCATCGGAGCCGGCGCCCTGCCCGCCGCTGCCTGTCGTGCCCGAGTCATCTCCGCACGCAGCGGCGGCGAAGAGGATCGCAACGAGCGGAAGCGAATAAGCGAAACGTCGAGACGAACGGGACATTCGGACCTCCGAGGTCGAGAGAAAGGACTCTCGGATCGTAGCGCCGCAGGTCCGATTGAGAACGGAAAATTACAACCCCACCACAGCCGACCACCCCCGCGCCGAATCGGAGGCCGAGGGTGGTGGGGTGGTTTCGCCTCTCACTTCTTGCCGATGTGCATCGACGCGGCGCACGTGCCCTCGAGGACGGCTGGCACGGTTTTCAGCACCTTTGCGACGCATGCTTCGATCTTTGGATCGCTCGACTTCGCCTCCGCGGCGGTGATCTTGCCGCCGGCAGCCGTCCAACGAACGCGCACATCTGCGCCCTTTGGCGCACACGCGTCGAGCGCCCCCTTCTTTTTTCCGAGCGCGCCGGCGACGGCGGGCCCGAGCAACAGCGCCCCGAGTCCGGCCCCCTGGGCGTTGCACTGCATGTCGTTGAGGGTGAAACCATCGGCGGTGACGGAGCCCATCTTGATGTTGGCGCCGGGCACGTCGAGGCCGCCCGCGACCTTCTTCTCGTTCTCGCACGCGCTCTTGTCGCCCGCGGCGCACGCCTTCTTGAAGAGCTCGGCGGCCTTGTCTTTGTCCTGCTTCACGCCGCCCTTGCCCTCGAGGTGGAGCACGCCGAGCAGGTTGCAGCCCGAGCTGCGGGTGTCGGTGCACGAAGCGAGCGCCATGTCGGCGGCGGCCGCCGCGTCACCCGACTCGTAGGCGTGCACGCCGCCGCGCCCGCAGGCGAGACCGACGAGCATCGCTTTTTCGCCGGCGCCCTTACACGCCTTGGCGTAGAGCGGCGTCGCCTCCTTGGGCTTGCGTTCTCGGATCTGCTCCGCGGCGTTGAAGCACGACCCCGCGTCGCCGAGGTCGCAGCCCTTGAGCCAGAGCTTCTCGGCGGTCGCGCTGTCCTTGTCCAACGACTGCACGATGGACGCGAGCTCCGAGCAGCCCTCGCCATTGCCCTGATCGCAGGCTGCCTGGAACAGGGGTCGCGCCTTTTCGAGGTCCTTGGCTTCGCGAGCAGACTTGCCTGCCGCGTAGCACGCGGCGGCGTCGCCGCAGGCGTGCTTCGGCTCGCCCGACGTATCCGGCTTGTCGGTCGGCGAATCGCCGAGCGGCGTCTCCGCGTCGGGCGTGGGCGCGGGCGGGGGCGGCACCTCGGCCGACGAGCAGGCGAACGTGAGCGACGAGAGGACCGCGACGAGGGCACGCTTTCGCATGCCAGCGGGGTATCACGAGCGGCCGCCTCGCGATACGGCCGCGGTCACACTCTCGCGTCGCGTGGCGATGTCTCTCCAGACACCCGATGCGCGTTCTCTCTTTGGTGTGCGTAGCCGTCGCCGTCCTCGCCTCGACCGCCTGTCACGACCTCGAGCTCCCGCGCACGAAGGCGGCGGTGCCCGAGCCCTTGCGGCCCGTGGTCGGCGCACCCTTGGAGGCCCCCGCCGCGCCGACTTCGCTGCTACCGGCTGCGCCCGACCCCGTGGAGCCGCGCGTCGGGACCAAGGCGAAGCGTACGATCCGCGAGCCCACCGATTGGCAGGGTGACGACTCCGTACCCGGCGCCCGTCGCGCCGAGGCCGCGGATCGAAACCGCAGAGCCGTCGTACAAGAGATGTTCCGCGAGGCCGGTGTCGCCTTTCCGCCCGGCGAGCTGTTCATGCGCGTCTTCAAAGAGGAGAGCGAGCTCGAGGCGTGGGCATCCTCCGAAAAGGGCGGCGAGATGAAGCGCATCGCGACCTACGAGATCTGTCGCATGAGCGGCGACGTGGGCCCCAAGCGGCGCGAGGGCGACTACCAAGTCCCCGAGGGCTTCTATCGCATCGAGTACTTCTGGCCCGACAGCGCCTTCTATCTGGCGGGCAAGGTCTCGTACCCCAACGCGCTCGATCGCCAGCTCGGCGGCGCCACCCCCGGCGGCGACATCATGCTCCACGGCGGATGCGCCTCGATCGGCTGCATCTCGATGAGCGACGAGCGGATGGAGGAGCTGTTCGTCATGGGCACCAGCGTCGCGGCGCGCGGCGACAAGGTCGAGATGCACATCTTTCCTACGCGTGACATCCGCGGCCTCATCGAGCGCGGCGAGAAGCCGGAGCACCACGCGTTCTGGGCGAACCTCGCTGAGGGAATGGAAGCTTTCGAATCGAGCAAGCGTGTCCCGCGGGTGACGGTTGGTTGGAAGGGCAAGTACGACGTGGTGGCAAAGGGCGGGTGAGGGGCGAAGAAGCCCAAGTTACCAAGCGCCGCGGTAGCGAGGCCCCGGAGCGGGGAACGACCCGAATTGATTGGGCTACAAAGCTGCCGCTCGCGGGGCTAAGCAAGTCGTCATGCGCACCGCGATCGGGATCAGCCCCCACACCGGTTGGGCCGCATGCGTCGTCGTCGGCGGGTCGCTCGCCAAGCCCGTCATCGTCGCCAACGAGGTGATCGACATCCTCGGTGACGACGAGCGCTTCTGCTTTCACATGGCGGCCGAGATGAGCTTGCCCGAGGCGCGGGCGTGGCTACCGAAGGTGAGGAAGAAGGCCATCGCGAACGCGAGGCGGGCGCTCGCGCCGCTGCTGGGCCCCGACGTGGTGGCGTGCGCGATCGTCGCCAAGGCGGGGGCGGCGCTCCCGATCGAGAAGGCGCTCGACACCCACGCGGGGCTCCACTCGGCAGAGGGGAACCTGTTTCGCGATGTGCTGATCGAGGCGTGCACCGTGCCGGTTACGCTGGTGGCGCCGCGATCGTTGGTGGTGACGGGGGTGGGCAAGCTCGCGCCGCCGCCGTGGGGGAGAGATCAGAAGCTGGCGGCGGTCGCGGCTTGGGGGCTGTTGCAGGGTAGCGGTGCGAAGGTCAAACCGGCGCGCCCTCGATGATCGAGACCATCGGTGTTGGGACGATGCGCGTGAGCTCGAAGCCGGCAGCGCGGTAGAGA
>CALKVR010000667.1 GCA_938004815.1 uncultured Polyangiaceae bacterium
GTAAAACTTCGCGGGGATGCCGAGCTCTTGGAAGATCTTCACCGCGCGGCCGCTCCACATGCACGAGCGCTTGCCGTAGATCTGGACGGGGAGCTCGGGGTCGCCGAGCGGCCGCTCGGTGGGCGCTTCGGTGGCGGCGGCAGCCGGCCCCGCGCCGGCGGCCGGCCCCGCGGCCGGTGCAGCGACGCTGAACGGGTCGGGCGCGGGGGGCGGAACCGGCACGTCGAGCAGGCGGCGGCGCGGCGTCTTGCGGAACCGGTCCATCGCCTTGTCGACGCGGGTGAGCGCCTGGTCGACGACGTCGACCCAATCCAGCTTGGCCATGGCCGGCGACGCTACCACGACCCGGCGCGGCTGCTAGACTCGCTAACGTTGGAGCTATTGTTCGTCCGGCACGGTCAGCCGGCGTGGGCCGACGAGGGCAAACCGCAGATGGATCCAGGGCTCACGCCGCTCGGGTCCGATCAGGCGCTGCGCGTCGCCGAGCGCTTGTCGCGACGGGGGGCCTCCGAGGTCATCTCGTCGAGCGCGCGTCGCGCCGTCGAGACGGCGCGGCCGATCGCGGCGCGGCTCGGTGTCGAGCACCAGATCGTGCCCGAGCTCTGCGAGCTCAACCTGCCCGATTGGTCGCACCTCTCGCTCGACGAGGTCGCGCGCGAGTTTCGCAAGGCTCGCGAGCGCGAGCCGCAGGCGTGGTGGGACGGCCTCCCCGGCGGCGAGAGCTTCCGCGTCTTCGCGACCCGCATCAAGCGAGCGGTCGACGGGCTCCTCGCGGCGCGCGGCGGTCGCCGGGTCGAGGGCGAAGAGGCTCCGATGTGGATCTTCGAGCGTGATCTGGGCCGTGTGGTCATCGTCGGGCACGGCGGAACCAACTCCGTCGCCGTCGCACTCTTGCTCGGGCTGCCGCCCGTTCCCTGGGAGTGGGAGCGGATCCACCTGAATCACTGCGCCTTCGTCCGTCTAACCACCGTGCCCCTCGGTCGTGGCGTGATCTTCAGCCTCCGAGCCTCCAACGACTGCGAACACCTACCACGCGACCAGCGAACCGCCTGACCCATGAGAAGTACCCTCGCCCTCTGTTTGCCGTTCCTCGCCGCGTGCCAGGTCCTCTTTCCGACGCCGATCGATCAGCACGCCGAGACGGGCACCCCGACCAAGGCCGTCCGATCGGTCGGCGCCACGTTCCACGAGGGTGAGGTGCTCGAGGCGCAGCTCTCGCTAGACGGCGTCGTCGCCGGCCGTGGGTCGCTCCGCGTGGGTAAGCGGTGCCTCGCCGACGGCAAGTCGGCGCTCCCGGTCGAGACCGAGAGCGGCAGCTCGGGGCTCCTCTCGCTGCTCTCCGACGCGACCGCCGACACCTGGGGGCTCATCGATCTCGACAACAACGCTCCGCTCGAGGGGCGGTGGGACATCGTCAACGGCGAGAAACGAAGCCTGCTCGAGATGGATTACACCGAGGGCGGATACCGGGTGCACCAGATCCGCTACCAGCCCGAAAAAGATCCGAAGCACATCCGGCGCCGCGTCGAGCTGCCGATCGAGCAGGTGCCGCACGACGCGCACACGTTCCTCGGGTACCTCCGCCGTTGGGAGCCCGCCGAGGGCGAGCGCGGCTATCTCTTCGTCACCCTGGGCCGCGGCCTGTATCGCGCCGACGTCGTGTTCGCCGGGCACGACGCGATCCTCACCGCGCAGGGCTCGCAAGACTCGCTGCGAATCGACGGCGTCGCCACGCGCATCTCCGAGAAGACCCTCAAGCCGCTCGCCAAGGGCGAGCGCCCGTTCTCGCTCTGGATATCCGCCGACGAGCGCAAGACGCCGCTGAGGATCGTCGTCGAGACCGACATCACCAAGATCTCGGTCGACTTGCTTCGGTATGCGCGCGAGCCCGTGGCCGCCGGCGACCCGACCGCCTGCGAGGACAGGGTAGACCGCGCCGAGCTCGACAAGGCCAAGAGCAAGAAGAAGAAGCCGGCGGCCGCCGAGAAGGGGCAGATCGACGAGCTCGACGACGACGACGTCGCCATGACCCCGGCGCAGAAAGACGCCATCCAGAAGCTCCGCTCGCGTATCCTCCGGCTCAGAGAAGATGCCGAACGCTGACGACGAGGTGACCAACGACGTCTCGCTCGCCCCCGCCGCAAAAGAGGGCGATCGGGTGGTGGGGGTGGATGTCCACCTGGTAGACGGCGCGCCGACCCCGTTCCCGTTCGAGGGCAAGCTCGACGGCAAGCTCGCCGAGAGCGTCTATTTCGACGACAAGCCGGCGGCGACGATCGACACGACGACGACGAACGACCGCAAGCACGTCCCGCCGCCGTCCAAGAAGTTCGACAAGCCGCCCAAGAACGAGGGCGTCGTGATCGAGGGCTCGGAGCGGGTGTTGGTCGAGGACCGCCCCGTTGCGCGCAGCGGCGACAAGGTCAAGACCTGCAACGATCCCGTCGACGCCCCCACGGCGGCGATCGTCGCCGACGGAACGGTCGACGTCGCCAAGTAGCTCGCGTCGTCAGAGCTGGCGATCAGTCGATCCGAAACGTCTTGGCGACGCTGACGGGCTCGCCTTCGAACGGCGGGACGGTCACCTGCACGAACAGCTTGAGCACGCATTCGCCCGTGGGCGTGCCGTCGTAGGGTGGGTCGATGGTCGCTGTCTTCACCGTCCCGCTCGGCTGAAATACGAGCTTCACCTTGCCCGGACCGGTGGGCCCCGGGATACGCCGGCACACCTGGGCGGCGCGCGCCGCGCCGATGAGACCGTGGGATGCAGTCGTGCGATCGAAGTCGCGCGTCGGTCGCGCGGGGTTCACCGGCAGGGGCCGCGGCCCGCACTGCATGAGGCACATCTGATCGCCAGGCGCGCATCCGCAGGGCAAGAGGACCGGGTTCTCTACTACCGGCGGGCCAGGCTGCGTGGTCACGCTGGGTGCCGCCGTCGGTCGGGTGGGCGGCGAGTTGGGACGGGAGGCGCCGCTCGGGCCGGGACGGGGCGCGTCGGGCTGCGCGGTCGGTTCGGCAGCGACGATCGCGACGCACCCGATCCCCTCGCGAAACGTCGAGCCCTCGGGACAATCGAGCACGAGGAGCGGCCGGCACACGTCGCCGTCTCGATGGGTGCCGCTGGGGCAGCCCGCAGCATCACCCCCGTGCACCGACTCGCCGGCGGGCGCCGCGCAACCGAGCAGGAACAGGAACGCGGGCGCGCGGCGCATGGCTCAGCGTAGCATCGGCGTCCGCGCATGCCGGCACGCAGGTCGAAGGCGGGAGCGGCGAAGAAGCGGCCGGTTCGCTACGGGCACGATCCGGCGCCCGCACCGGCCGCGTTGACGCTGGCGCTGCGCGCCCACCGAAAGGGTGATCTGCCGAGCGCGATCGAGGGCTATCGGCGGGTGCTCGAAGGGGGCGAGCGCGTCGATGCGCGGATGAACCTGGGCTCGGCGCTCGCGGCGGCGGGGCGAGCGCGCGAGGCGCGTGGCGCGCTAGCGATGGCCGCGTCGCTCGCACCAGACGCGCCTGCAGCGCGACGTGGGCATCGGCCTCGCTTCGATCGGATGCGCCGCCGAGAGCCGCGCGGCCCTCGAGCGCGCCGCCCGGCTCGACCCTTCGCTCTCGGGCGCGTCGCTCTTCCTGGTTCGCGCGCTCCTCGAGGCCGGTGATCGCGAGGGTGCGGTCCGCGAGGCCCGCCGCGCGGTCCTCCTCGCCCCGGAGACCGCGGCGCTGCACCTGGAGCTGCACCGAGCGCTGTTCGACGATCGCGACCCGAGCGCGGCCATCGAAGCCGCCGAGCGAGCGGTTGCCCTCGATCCGACGTGGGAGCTCGCTCGCCTCCAATGGGGCGCGGCGCTGGCGCTCGCGGGGATGGTCGAGCCCGCGCGGCGGGCGCACGACGCGTTGAGCGCGCGCGCGGCGGCGCCGCTCGACGCCGTTCGCTACGCCCTCGAGCATCGAGGCGGCGCCACGCGCTTCTTCGCGTCGTCGCGCGAGACGTTGCTGTTCGCCCTCGAAGAGGCGACCGAGCGCGGCCCCGTTCTGGAGTTCGGCGTGCGCCACGGCACGAGCACGCGCATCCTCGCCGACCACGCCGACGCGCTTCACGCGTTCGACTCGTTTCGAGGGTTGCCCGAGCCCTGGTATGGGCGCGCCGCCGGCGCGTTCACCACCGCGGGCGAGGTCCCCGATCTGCCCGCCGGCGTGGAGCTACACGTGGGGCTCTTTGCGGACACGTTGCCCGCCTACGTCGCCCGCGGCGACCGACCGCCGCGGCTCATTCACGTCGACAGCGATCTCTATTCGAGCGCCCGGGATGTGCTCACCCTGCTCGCGCCGTCGATCGGTCCGGGGTGCGTGCTGGTGTTCGACGAGTACATCGGCAACGATCGCTGGCGAGAGGACGAGCACCGCGCGTTCGGCGAGGCGGTCCGAGCGTACGGTTTTCGTTACCGCTATTTGGCTTTCAATTGGTTCACGGGCCAGGCGGTCGTGCGAATCGATTGAGCCGACGGGGCGGCGCTCCCCCGGTCAGCCCTCGACGAATGGCCGCACGTCGCGAGCCTCTTTGGCGATGGCCAGGAGCTCGGAGGCGATCCGCAGCGCGAGCGGGCCGATGATGAGACCCATGGCGCCGAACGCCGAGAGCCCGCCGAACGCGGCCAAGAGCAGGAGGAACGCCGGAAGCTGCAGTCGCCCGCCCCAGCGCTGGAAGAACGGCCGCACGATGTTGTCGACCATCCCGACGCCGAAGATGCCGATGACGACGAGAATGACGGCCTTGGTGGTGTCCCCGCGGAGCGCCAGCCCGGCTGCGACCGGGGCCCACACGACCGCGGTGCCGATCGCGGGGACGAAGGCGCAGATGAACGTTATGGCGCCGAGGATCAACGCACGCGGGACCCCGAGCAGCGCGTAGCCGAGGACGGCCACGAGCGCCTGCGCGAGCGCGGTGAGCCCCGCGCCGACGATCAGCCCGCGGCCGGTCTCCATGAACGCCCGCGCGAGCCGATCGATGACGGTCGGGGTCAACGGGACGTGGTCGACCGCCCAGGCCCACATCGTCTTGCCGTACGCGAGGAACTCGAACAGCGAGACGAAGAAGACGAGCAGCACGATGAGGGCCCACGCCCCCGCTCCGGCGAGCCCGCTGAGGGTGTCCCACGCCGTCATCCCGTGGTTTCTCGCGAGATCGAACCAGCGCACGGCCGGCTCGCTCTGGGGCTCTGCGGCGTTCGACGACACCAGCTTCTCGAGCGCGAGCTGGACCTCCGACGACGCGAGCAGCTGTCGCACGAACGCGATCACGCTCGTGACCAGGCTGCTGATCACGAGCGCGAAGGGGATCAGGAGCACGATGACGAGCGCCACGCTCGCGCCCGCCCCGACGCTGGCGCGGCCGCCGGCGACGCGCGTCACCCGGTCCGAGAAGGGGCGAAGGATGGCGGCGAACCAAACGGCGAACATGAGCGGCGCGAAGAGCGGCATGAGCGCCCACGCGGCCAGCAAGAACACGCCGAGCGCCGCGGCCCCGAGCACGATCCGCCCCAGCCGATCGATGAACACGGGCCGGCTCTCTTGAGGCGCCACCGAATTGTCCTACAGGAGGGCATGTCGTAGGGCAAACGGACGTATCAGGGCACGTGCAGAGTTGCCCCGACGTGCGCACGGGCCCGCGCGTTCCGGCGCCTTTTTTGCTCGCGACAGCCGGCGAGGCCGTAGCTTGTTCGACGGGTTCGACGGCTTCGCCTCCGTCCGGGGTCTTTTTGCCTTCCATGCGCGCCTCCGCCATCGACGATCCGAGCCAGCTGCGGGCGCTTTCGCGCGATTGGGCGGATCTGTGGCGTCGCTCCGCGGGCCCGCCGGCCAAGCACCCCGATTGGATCGGGGCGTGGTGGAACGCGATGGGGAGCAGCCCCGCGACCCCAATCGGGGGGCGGCGGCGGGTGGCCGGCGTCGAGGTTCGTGGCGCGGACGGCACGCTGGAGGGCGTGGCCGTGTTCGTGCGGCGCCTCGTCCTCACCGACCCCGGGCCACGCGTGCGCTTGGATCTGATGGGCTCGGGTGAAGAGCGCGCCGACGAGATCTGCTCCGACTACGGCGGGCTCCTCGCCGCGCCCGGGCGCGCCCGCCAGGTCGCCGCAGCGGTCGCCGATCACCTCCTCGCCTCATCGTCGCGGTGGGACGACGTCGTGCTCCCCGCCATCGACGAAGCAGACGAGGCGTCGATCGCGCTCGGCGACGCGCTCCTCGAGCGCGGCTGCACGGTCGCAGTTCGCCGTCACGGCGCGAGCCCCTACGTCACGTTGCCCGGCTCGTTCGACGCCTACCTCGGGCAGCTCGACGCGGACCGCCGCTACTACGCGCGCAAGGCGCTGCGAGACTTCGAGAAGTGGGCAGGCGGGGCGCCGCGGTTGGTGCGCGCCGAGTGCGACGCCAGCTTGGCCGAGGGGCTATCGATCCTCGAGAAGCTCCATCGCGAACGATGGGGCGGTGACGGTGTGTTTCGCAGCGAGCGGTTCACGGCGTTCCATCGCGAGGTCACCCGCCGGTGGCTCGGCGGCGGCGACGTGCGGCTCGATCTCTCCTGGCTCGTCGCGCATGGCCGCCCCATCGCGGTTCTTTACAGCTTCGTCGCCGACAAGAAGCTGTCGTTCTACCAGGCCGGCCGCGCGCTCGACGTCCCCAAGCAGGTGCGGCCGGGCATCGTCTCGCATCTCGCGGCCATCAAGCGCGCGATCGACGAAGGGCTGACCGAGTACGACTTTCTCGAGGGCGAGGCCCAGTACAAGCAGAAGCTGATGACGTCGGCTCGGCAGCTTGTGTCGATCCACGCGGTGCGCGGCGACGCGCGCGGCACGGTGCTCGACGCGCTCGCGGGTGGCGCGCGCGCGGTGGCTCGCGCCGTGCTACGACTCCGCGGTGGATCCGCTTGACGCATTCCGCGAGCCGGTGCGCGCGTGGTTCCGCTCGACGCTGGGCGAGCCCACCGCCGCGCAGCGTCTCGGATGGCCGCCCATCGCGGCAGGTCGATCGACGCTCGTGCTCGCGCCGACCGGTAGCGGCAAGACGCTGGCCGCGTTCCTCGGCGCGCTCGACCGTATCCTGTTCGCGGCCGACGACGAGCCGCGTCTCCGCGTCGTCTACGTCTCGCCTCTGAAGGCGCTCGCGGTCGACGTCGAGCGCAACCTCCGCGCGCCGCTGGTCGGCATCACTGCGGCGGCGCAGCGCATGGGCGTCCGCGTGCGCTCGCCGATCGTGGCGGTGCGATCGGGCGACACGCCGCAGCGCGAGCGCGCGCAGCTCGTCCGCTCGTCGGCCGACATCCTCATCACGACGCCGGAGTCGTTGTACCTGCTCTTGACGTCGGAGGCGCGCAAGCACTTCGCGTCGGTCGAGACGGTGATCGTCGACGAGATCCACGCCGTCGCGGGCACGAAGCGCGGCGCTCATCTGTTTCTCTCGCTCGAGCGCCTCGAGACGCTGCGCGCGCCCGACATCCCCCCGCTCCAGCGGGTCGGCTTGTCGGCGACGGCGCGGCCGGCCGACGTGATCGCCCGCGCCTTCGGGGGCGTCGCGCAAGGCGGCGTCGCGCGCCCGGTGCAGGTGGTCGACGCGGGGGCGCGCCGCGCCGTCGACGTCAAGGTCGAGCTGCCCGTCGACGACTTTCGAGCGCTCGCCGACCGTGAAGAGGCGGGCCCGCGCGGCAACGACACGAGCCGTTCGATCTGGCCATCGATCTACCCGCGCATCGTCGAGCTGATCCGCGCCCACCGCACCACGCTCGTCTTCGTGAACAACCGGCGCACCGCCGAGCGCCTCTCGGCCGCGCTCAACGACCTCGCTGGCGAAGAGATCGCCCTCGCCCACCACGGGTCGGTCGCGCTCGATCGCCGGGTGGTCATCGAAGATCGGCTCAAGTCGGGCGACATCCCCGCCATCGTCGCGACGAGCTCGCTCGAGCTCGGCATCGACATGGGCGCCGTCGATCTCGTCGTGCTCATCGAGGCCCCGCCGAGCGTCGCAGCCGGGCTTCAGCGCGTCGGCCGCTCGGGCCACAAGGCGGGCCTCGTCTCCAAGGGCGTCCTCTTCCCGAAGTTCCGTGGCGATCTCCTCGCGTGCGCCGCCTCTTCACAGGCGATGCGCGAAGCAGAGGTCGAGGCGACGGTGGTGCCGGAGAATCCGCTCGACGTGCTCGCGCAGCAGATCGTCGCCCACGTGTCGCTCGGTCCGATCGGTGAGGCCGAGCTCTACGACGTCGTGCGCCGCGCGGCGCCGTTCGCGTCGCTGCCGCGCAGCGCGTACGAGGGCGTGCTCGACATGCTCAGCGGGCGCTACCCCTCGGACGAGTTCGCCGAGCTGCGGCCCCGCGTCGTGTGGGATCGCGTGACGGGTGAGCTGTCTCCTCGGCACGGCGCGCGCCGCCTCGCGGTCGTCTCGGGCGGCACCATCCCCGACCGCGGCCTCTTCCCCGTGTTCTTCGCGGGCGGCGACAAGGCGGTCCGCGTCGGCGAGCTCGACGAAGAGATGGTGTTCGAGTCACGCGTCGGTGAGGTGTTCCTGCTGGGGGCCAGCTCCTGGCGGATCGAGGAGATCACGCACGACCGGGTGCTCGTCACCCCCGCCCCCGGCGAGCCGGGCAAGATGCCGTTCTGGAAGGGCGACAAGCCGGGGCGCCCGCTCGAGCTCGGCCTCCGCATCGGCGCCCTCGCGCGGGCGCTGGCCGAGATGCAGGAGCCGGCCGCGCAGAAGCACCTGTCGACCGCGTACGACCTGGACGAGCGCGCCGCGCGGAACCTGGCGCGGTACGTCCACGAGCAGCGCGAGGCGACGGGCGAGGTGCCGAGCGATCGGACGATCGTGATCGAGCGCTTCCGCGACGAGCTCGGCGATCAGCGCATCTGCGTCCTCACCCCGGTGGGCTCGCGCATCCTCGCGGCGTGGGCCACCGCGGTGACGACCAAGCTGCGCGACGAGCGCGGCCTCGACATCGATGCGATCTGGACCGACGACGGGATCGTGTTTCGATTGCCCGACGTCGAGTCCGCGCCCGAGATCGACGCGTTCATCCCCTCGCACGAAGAGGTCGAGGAGCTCGTGGTGCGCGGCCTCGACAAGACGGCGGTCTTCGCGTCTCGCTTTCGCGAGAACGCTGGCCGCGCCCTCCTCTTGCCGCGCCGGATGCCCGGCAAGCGCAGCCCGCTCTGGGCGCAGCGCAAGCGCGCCGCCGACCTCTTGAGCGTGGCCTCGAAGTACGGGTCGTTCCCCATCGTGCTCGAGACCTACCGAGAGTGTCTGCGGGACGTCCTCGATGTCTCGGCGCTCACCGCGCTCCTCCAGCGCGTCGCCGAGCGCGCGGTGCGGGTCGTCTCGCTCGATGTGACGGCCCCGTCGCCTTTTGCGAGCGGCATCCTCTTCTCGTACGTCGCCGCGTTCATGTACGAGGGCGACGCCCCGCTCGCCGAGCGCCGCGCCCAGGCGCTGAGCCTCGATCAAGAGCGCTTGCGAGAGCTCCTCGGAGAGGTCGAGCTGCGCGACCTGCTCGACGAAGAGGCCATCGCCGACACCGAGGCGATGCTGCAGCACCTGTCGGGGCGCAAGGCGCGGCACGCCGACGGGCTGCACGATCTCTTGCTCGTCCTCGGTGATCTGCGCCGCGACGAGATCGAATCGCGCACCGAAGAGGGGGTCGACGCCGGCGCCCTGGTCGACGAGCTGCTCGCCGCGCGCCGCATCCTGAAGATCGCGATCGCACACGAGGAGCGCTACATCGCGGCCGAGGACATGGGGCGCTTTCGCGACGCGATCGGGGTGTCGCCGCCGCCCGGCGTCCCGCAAGCGTTCCTCGAGCCGGCGCCCCGCGCCCTCGAGGAGCTGGCGCGGCGCTACGCGCGCAACCACGCGCCTTTCCCCGCCGGTCAGTTCGCGGCCCGCTACGGCCTCGGTCGCGGGGCGGCCGAGATGGCCCTCGCGGGCTGGGTCGCGAGCGGCAAGCTGCTCCAGGGGTCGTTCACGCCCGGCCGCACGGGCGACGAGCTCTGCGATCCCGAGGTGCTCCGCACCATCAAGCGTCGCAGCCTCGCTCGTTTGCGGCGCGAGGTCGAGCCTGTCTCTTCGGCTGCGCTCGGTCGGTTCTTGATCTCGTGGCACGGGCTCGACCGGCCGCGGGCCGGGCGCGACGCGACGCTCTCGGTGATCGAGCAGCTCGAGGGCCTGCCGCTCCCCGCGAGCGTCTGGTTCGAAGACGTGCTGCCGCGACGCGTGCGCGATTTTCGCGCATCCGACCTGGACGATCTCTGCGCGGCGGGCGAGATCGTGTGGCGGGGCGTCGAGCCGATCGGCACGGCCGACGGTCGCATCGCCCTCTACCTCGCCGATCGCTATCGCCTGCTCGCTCCCCCGCCCGGCGCACCGGCGCACGCGCGCGCGGCCGACGTGCTCGCTGTCCTCGAGCGGCGCGGCGCCGTCTTCTTCGCCGACATCGTCTCGGACGTCGGCGGGTTCGCAGGCGACGTGCTCGACGCGCTCTGGAACCTCGTGTTCTCGGGGCTCGTGACCAACGACACCACGGCGCCGGTGCGTTCGCTGTTCAAGCTCGGCACGCCGCGCGAGCGGGCGGGGCCGGCGCGGTTTCGCACGCGCAGGGCGCTGCCACCCGGCAGCGAAGGCAGGTGGGCGCTGCTCCCCGGGCATGGGGCGCCCGCCGCCGTAGAGACGGACCGACGCGCGGCGCTCGCGAGCCTCCTCCTCGAGCGGTACGGCGTGGTGACGCGCGAGGTGGTCCAGACCGAGGGCATCGCGGGTGGCTTCAGCGCGGTCTACCCGGTGCTCAAGGCGATGGAGGACGCGGGGCGCGTCCGCCGCGGCTACTTCGTCGAAGGCCTCGGGCCGGCCCAGTTCGCGCGCCCCGGCGTCGACGATCGGCTGCGGGCGCTGCGCGAACCGTCGGGCGAGACGCCAGCGATCGTCTTGGCCGCTACCGATCCGGCGAACCCCTACGGTGCGGCCGCGCCATGGCCCGAAGGCGAGCCTCGGCCCCAACGCGCCGCGGGGGCCGAGGTCGTCCTCTTCGAGGGCGCGCTCGCCGCCTTCATCGCGCGCGGCGGCGAGAGCCTGGCCACGTTTCTTCCCGCCGACGAGCCAGAGCGTTCGCGCACGGCGATCGCGATTGGTCAGGCGCTCGCTCGCGAGATCGAGCGCGGAGCGCGACGCGTCGTCACGGTCTCCCGGATCGACGGCGACGACGCCGCACGGGCGCCGTTCGCGCC
>CALKVR010000668.1 GCA_938004815.1 uncultured Polyangiaceae bacterium
TCGCCACGATGCGCTCGCTCGAGCGCCATGACGATCTCGACGACCTCGCGACCCGCGCTCGCGCGAGCGGCCTTCTCCCCGAGCTTCGAGTTCGCCTCGCCCACGTCCTCGACGAAGATCAGAAGCTCTCCCCCACCGAGTACGATCCCGAGCGCGTCACCGCGTCCGGCGGCACGAGCCTTTGGATCGAGGGCCGCGCCACGTTTCACCTCGATCGGCTCGTCTTCGCCGACGACGAGGTCGCCATCGAGAGGCTGCGCGCCGACCGCGAGCGCACCGAGCGAGGTCTCGTCGGCGACGTCCTCCAGACGCTCGAGAAATGGCAGCGCGGCACGGCCGAGGCCGCCGACGAGACGTTGCCCGAGCAGACGCGCCTCCGCGCCGAGCTCGACGCCGCGGCCGCCGAGGCGGTGCTCGACGTCCTCACCGACGGGTGGTTCACCGGGCCGGCCGCGCAGCGGCTGCGGGCGAGGTGATCGCCGCGATTTCGACAGGTTCCAGCCCGGCCCCGTACCATCGCCCGGATGCTCCCGAACCTGCTCGCCTCGAAGCGCGGCCGCCTCACGGCGTTCTTCGCGCTCTACATCACCGAGGGCATCCCGCTCGGCTTCGCCGCGACCGCGGTCGCGACGCAGCTGCGGCGGATGGGCGTGGGGCCGGCAGAGATAGGCGGCTTCGTCGCTTCGTTCTACTTGCCGTGGGCGTTCAAGTGGGCGGCCGGCCCGCTCGTCGACGTCTTCCGCTCGAAGCGGTTCGGGCACCGGCGCGGATGGATCCTCCTGACCCAGGCGATGATGATCGCCACCATCCTGCTCACGATGGGGGTGAAGCTCCCCGAGCAGCTCTGGCTCTTCACCGCGATCCTCCTCGTCCACAACAGCTTCGCCGCGGTGCAGGACGTCGCCATCGATTCGCTCGCCGTCGGCTCTCTGAAAGAGGATGAGCGAGGCCTCGCCAACGGCCTCATGTTCGCGGGCGCCTCGCTCGGCCAGGCGATCGGCGGCGCGGGCGTGCTCTTCGTCTACGACTCGATCGGCTTCCGGGGCAGTGTCGTCTTGGTGGCGCTCGCGATCATGACCGTCACCGCCACCATCGTCCTCCCGATGAAAGAGGCCCTCGCGGACCAGCTCGGGTCGGCCGCGGGCGGGTTGCGCGCCGCCGGCGCCGAGATGCGTCGCTTCGCGGTCGAGTCGTTCCGATCGTTCGTCGGCTCGAGGGGTGCGTTCAACGGGCTCTTCTTTTCGCTTCTCCCCGCAGGCGCGATGGCGCTGGGTCTCGCGCTCCAATCCGGCCTGGCCGTCGAGGTCGGAATGAAAGACGACGAGGTCGCGGTGCTCCAGACCTGGTCGCTCGTCTTCGCCGGCACCTCGATGGTGATTGGCGGCTGGGTCTCGGACAAGCTCGGCCGCAGGCGTACGCTCGCCGTCTACATCGCGGGAATGAGCCTGCCGGTGCTCTATCTCATGATGGTGCTGAGGCAGCACGGCTACGACATGCCTCGCCCGCCGGGCGGGCCGCCCATTCCCGAGATCATCCGCGCCCTCTGGATTTCATCGCTCGGCTACGCCGTGTTTCAGGGCCTGATGTACGGCACACGGTCGGCCATCATGATGGACGTCACCAATCCGGCGGTCGCCGCGACGCAATTCACCGCCTACATGGCGATGGCCAACCTCGCCATTGCGATCGCCGCGACGTGGCAGGGTATCGCGGCCGAGGCCTGGGGCTACCAGGCGACGCTGCTCCTCGACGCGTGCGTGGGGCCGCTGTGCTGTCTGCTCCTCCCGTCGATGGCGCGAATCGTGGACGGGTTCACCGACGCGAACGCCGGCGGGCGAGCGCGAAAGATGGCGGTCGTCCTGGGCGTGCTCTGCTTGGCGTGGCCGGCCTATTGGCTGTTGCGTGACGCCTTCGGCTCGGCCCAACCGATCGTCGGCGGCACCTTCTACACGATGATCTTCATCGCGTCCGGCTTGTTCATGCTCGCGGGGAGCCAGGTTCTGGGCTCCGCCGTCGGCGGCTTGCGGCGCGCGGTCCCCTGGCTCGCGGTGCTGCTCTTCGCGATGTACGCCCGCAAGTTCGCCCCCGCGCTCGACGCGACCCCCTGGGCGGCTCGAGCCTCCGACGCCGTCATCCTTCTCGTCCCCTTCGTCGCAGGCGTGGTGCTCTTCTCGCTCGCGCGCAAAGACTGGCGCGCCCTGAGCGACGCGGAGCCTCAGGCCGCGACGTGACGATCAGAGCTGGGAGAACAATCGCTCGACGCGAGGGGTGAGCCCCCGCAGTCGATCGCGCGGTGGCTCACCAGGGTTCGACTCGAAGGCCCGACACTCTGCGAAGCTCACCCTGGTTGCGGGTCACGAGAGTGGCGTCGGCCGCAACGGCGATGGCCGCGATCATCATGTCGTTGGCGCCGACGGGCGTACCGTCGCGACGGAGCTGGGCCCGGATGACGCCGTAGCGATCGGCCGCGTGGTCATCGAAGAGGAGCGAAGCGAAGGGGGCAAAGAACGCATCGAGGCGCGCGAGGTTCTGCTCGACGCGGCCGCTCGCACGGGCACCGTAGAGGACGCGAAACGATTTCACGGTGCCGCCGCGAAGCTCAATTTTCCGGGCTAGCCAACTTACCTCTCCGACGCCGCCCGCACGCCACCCGCCTCTCCACGGAAACAATTCCCCTCGGGCGACCTGCGCCGGCTCTATCCTCTGTCGGCGTGGCGAAGAACCGCTTCCCGCTCCTCGACGATCCGACGTACGCGCCGTACGCGCCGCTCGTGAACGCCGCTGCGCCGGAATTGCTGAAAGCCAATCGCGCCGCCCCGACCTGGGTGGGGCTCGTGATGGAGACCCCGAGCGCCTATGACCTCTACTTCGGACCGCGGGATCAGGTCGCAGAGGAGCTCGTCGGGATGGCGTCCCGCTCTGGGCACGAAGTGCGCGGCATCCTTCGCGAGCTCGCCGCGCGCCTAAGGGCCAAGGACACCGACGAGCCCGGCTTCGACTGTGTCGTCCTGAAACGAGGGGGCGCGGCGCTCTTCAGGATTCCGTCGGTGTCGCTCGCGGAGGAGGGGGCCCACCAGGTCTCCAACGCCATCAGCGGCCTCCGCGGCTTGGAGGAGCGGACGGGGGAGCCTCTGCCCGACCGCGAGCTCGGCTTCGGGTTCGCGGTGCGGGCGGCCGCCTGCTCCGTTTGCGAGTCGTGGAGAGCGGCGCTGCGTAGGGAGCGGATCCCCTTGGTGGGTCGGGTCGCGCCAGAGGAGCCGCCGGTCGGCGGAGAGATCTGTCTCGCATGCCACATGGAACGCGACTCGATCCGACGCATGGCCAGAGAGATGTATGGCCTCGACCCCGACGCGGTCGATCGCGCCTCGGAGCCGCACACCGTCATCGAATTTGCGCAGCTGGTCGAGGACTGGGAGGGCCGACATGGCTGATCTACAAGAGCGCTACCGTCATTTCGAGGATCGGACGGGGCTGATCCCCGTCGGCACCGTGCCGATCCGCGCGGCGCTGCGGGGGATCCGCCGATCGGTCCCGACGATGCGACATGCCCGGCAGGTCTTCGATCTCGTCCGTGAAGCGCTCGGCCCCCGCGCGTATTGGGAGGGACACCCGGCGCACGGGTTCGCCCTCTTCCTCCGCGACGACGTCGATCCGGAGTGGATCTGCGTCGTTCCCCTGCTCGAGCTCCTCTTGGTGCAGCGCGATTTCGTGGTCGGGACTTTCCAGAACGCGGATCCGCTCCGGGCCGAGGACGCACACGATGCCCCCGCGCCGCTTCCCCTAGCCCAGTCCGATGGTCCGGACATCGTGCCGCGCGGGGACGACATGACCTCGGGCACGCTCATCGTGCAGGAGGGCCGGTCGACCTTCGAGCTCCGCTACGATTCGCGCGGCCTTCTTCAGGAGACGGGAGGCACGATGGGCGACTCGTTCATCCTCGGTCGCTACCCGGGCACCCGGCCGTTCACGGCGGATCCGCTGGCGAGGCCGCCGGTCGTCGGTCCGCCGAGCATCCTCTGCCAGCCGGAGCTCGAGGAGGGCTACACCCCCGAGACGCTCGCGGCGATCATCGTGCGAGCCGCCCGCCCCCCGAGCACGGCGCGCGTTCGGATTCCGGCGCCGATCCCTGGGGGCGTCCGCGCGGCATGGACGCTCGCGCTGCAAGGTCTGCGCGACGAGGCGTTCGCCGGTCGCTTCGGAAGCGAGGAAGGTGTCGCGGTCGTGGACGGCTTCGCCGGAACGGCACGCGCGCTCGGATCGGATCGCGCGGCCGCGCTCGATCAATGGAACGCCGCTCTCTTTCGCGCGAAACCGAAGCCCCCGAAGGAGCCAGAGCCAACGCCACCCCCGCCTCTCGAGCCCGATGCACCGGGAGAAGGCCCGCTCCGATCCGACGACGGCAAGCTCACCCGTCACGGCCTCGGGACATTTACGTTCCGCATGGAGAGCCACGTTCCCCCCGTCCCGTGGCCCGCGGCGATCCCATCGAACACGCCCGCCGCGATCCTCGATCTGTCCCCCGCGCCCGACGTGCCCGAAGCGCTGCGCGGCATCGGTTTCACGCGGGTGGTGCGCCTCATCGCCGCCGACGGACAGGTGAGACACGGGTTCGTCCGAGACGAGGAGAGCGGGTTCGTCCTCGTCGGCGACGGCGTCCTCGATCTCATCGACCCCCCGACG
>CALKVR010000669.1 GCA_938004815.1 uncultured Polyangiaceae bacterium
TCCTGGAGCTCGGGCTCGCGGGCGGACCGGGCCTGACCTCGGGCATCGGGACGCCTGCGGGCCGCGTCGTCTTCCAGTTCGCCTACACCCCCGAAGTAGAAGCTGCCCCGAGCGATCGCGACGGCGACAAGATCACGGACGAGATGGACGCGTGCCCGGATACGCCGGGGGTCGCGACGGATGACCCGAAGACGAACGGATGCCCTCCGCCCGGAGACCGCGACCGCGACGGCATCCTCGACAAGGACGATGCTTGCCCCGAGGTCGCCGGCAAGGCCGACACGGACCCCAAGAAGCACGGCTGCCCTGAGCGCGACAGCGATGGCGACGGCATCCTCGATTCGGTGGATGCGTGCCCGACCGTAAAGGGCGTCGCGAGCGACGACCCCGCGAAGCACGGCTGCCCTCCGTCCGACAAGGACGGCGATACCATCCCCGACGACGTCGATGCTTGCGTCGACGTCCCGGGCGTCAAGACCGACAAACCGGAGACGAACGGTTGCCCACCGGACACCGACGGCGACGGGATCCTCGACGACTCGGACGCCTGCCCGACCGACAAGGGCCCCGCAGACCCGGACCCGAAGAAGCACGGGTGCCCCAAGGTCGTGCTGGGCGACAACGAGATCTTCATCCTCGAACAGGTTCAGTTCGACACCGGTAGATCGACGATCAAAAAGGAGAGTGACGCGCTCCTGGACTCGGTGGCGAAAGTCCTGGCCGATCACCCCGAGCTGCTCCGCCTGGAGGTGCAGGGGCACACCGACAACCGCGGTGCCAAGGCAATGAACACCAAGCTCTCGGACGACCGCGCGAAAGCCGTCAAGGCCGCCCTGGTCAAGCGAGGTATCGCGGCCGACCGCCTGACGGCGAAGGGTTACGGCCTCGACAAGCCAATCGCCGACAACGCGACCGAGGACGGTCGCGCGAAGAACCGCCGCGTGCAGTTCATCGTCCTCGAGAAGACCGCGAAGTCCAAGGCGCAACCGTGAGGCAACAGGCGAAGAAGATGCGTACTCGATTCATTGCAACGACCCTCCTGTCCACCCTCGTGCTCGGCACCGCCACGAGCGCGGTCGCAGCGCCGACGCTGCGCGTGCAGGTCGACCAACGCGGCGACTTCCTTCTGGTGGGCAACACGCTCGGGCACGAGTGCGTTGCCGGCACGCCCGCCCCCGTCGTCGGCACCGTCGGGGCCTGCGGTACCAACCTCACCGACTCCGCTCCAGACATCTTCTGGCGCTCGGAGTCGCCGGGAGCGGGGCAGGCAGAGGCGAATACGGGGATTGCCGCAGGCAGCGCCCGCTCCACCGCGATTCTCAGCGTGCCGGTCGGCGCCACCGTGACGCACGCGCTCCTCTACTGGGGCGCAAACAACGGCACCAACGCAGCAGACACCCAGATCACGCTGGATCGGCCAGGTGGCTTCTCGCAAAGCGTGACGGGCACGCAGCTCGGCCTGGTCGGCAGCAGCTACCACGTGGTGGCCGACGTCACGACCATCGTGCAGACGCAGGGCAGCGGTGCTTACCGCGTGTCCGGCGTATCCATGGCCGACTTCGTCAATGCCAACAGCAACGCTCACTATGGCGGCTGGTACATCATCGCGCTCTACGACCTGCCGACGGAGCCGCTCCGGAACCTGGCCATCTACGACGGCTTCGACGCGGTTTCGAACGGCAACGCCCAGACGGCGACATTGAGCGGCTTTCTGGTGCCGGACGCGGGCTTCACCGGCAAGCTCGGGGTCGTGACGTTCGAGGGCGACTCGACGATCACCGGTGACGGTTTCGTCTTCGATGGCGCCCCCCTGTCGGATGCGCTCAACCCGGCGAACAACTTCTTCAACGGCTCTCGGTCCGCGCTCGGGTCCGCCGTCAGCGTTCCCGGCGATCTGCCTCGGCTGACGGGCGGTCAGGGCAGCATGAGCGGCATCGACCTCGACGTCGTCGACGTCACCGCAGAGCTCACCGCTGGGCAGACGAGCGCACCCATCCAGGCGACGAGCACCGGCGACCAGTACTACCTCGCCGCGTTCGTCACGTCGATCTCGACCTTTTTGCCGAGCTTCTCCACGTCGGCCAAGACGGTCACGGATGTCAATGGTGGCGACCTCGTGCAGGGCGACGAGCTCGAGTACACGATCACGGTAACCAACACAGGGAATGACACCGCGATCGACGTGATCCTGGATGACATGATCCCGACCGGGACGACGTACGTGCCGGGCTCGCTCGAGATCGTCTCTGGCCCGAATGCGGGCGCGAAGACGGACGCGGCCGGTGACGACGAGGCCGAGTTCGACGGCACGGCCGTCGTGTTCAGGTTGGGTACCGGAGCGACCGCGATCGCGGGTGGCGATCTGGCGATAGCCGAGAGCACCGTGCTGAGGTTCCGCGTCGGCGTGAACGGGGGGTCGGGGACCATCACCAACCAGGCCGAGATCTCGGCTGCCGGTCTCCTTGGTGGACCGCTTACGGGCTGGTTGTCGAGCAGCCAAGCGGGGCCTGGCTCGCCGACGACGATCGAGATCGACGCGTGCTCGACCGACGCGCAATGCGCGATGCCAACGCCGGTATGCGACACGACCGCTACCCCCAATGCGTGCGTCGAGTGCACCTCGAACCTCCACTGCTCGGGGCTGACGCCCACCTGCGACACGGCGAGCAACGCGTGCGTGTGCGTCGCGAGTGGCGCCGAGCTCTGCAACGGGGCTGACGAGGACTGCGACGGTTCGGTCGACGAGGGCTTCGATGTCGGCGGCGTCTGTACGGTCGGTGTGGGCGCCTGCCAGGCCGCGGGGGCCATCGTGTGCGCGGGGCTCGACGCGACGATGTGTGACGGCACGCCCGGCGCGCCGGCGCCGCTCGAGACGTGCAACGATGCCGTCGATGCGGACTGCGATGGCGACAACGACAACGGCTGCGACGACCCAGACGGGGACGGCATCCTCTCGAACGACGAGCTCGCGATCGGTCTGGATCCGGACGACGCTGACAGCGACGACGATGGGGTCGGTGATGGTCAAGAGCCCTCGGTCGGCAGCGACTCCGACGGCGACGGGCTGATCAACGGACTCGACTCGGACAGTGACGACGACGGCATCTTCGATGGCACCGAGCTCGGCCTCGACTGCGCTGGGGCCGGCACGGATGCGGCAGCGGGTCACTGCATCCCGGACGGCGACCAAGGGGCGACGACCACGAATCCGGTCGATGCCGACACGGACGACGGAGGCGTCAGCGATGGTGTCGAAGACGAGGACCTCGATGGCGTCGTCGACGCCGGCGAGACCGACCCGAACGACCCTTCGGACGACGGTTCACCGCCGGACAGCGATGGGGATGGTCTCAGCGACGAGCTCGAAGGGACCCTCGGCACGGATCCCAACGACGCCGACAGCGACGACGACGGCGTGCCCGACGGGTCGGAGGCGAACTTCGCCGACGACACCGACGGGGATGGCGCCATCAACGCGCTCGACCCGGACAGCGATGGCGACGGCATCTTGGACGGCACCGAGCTCGGCCTGGGTTGTGACGAACCGGACACCAACCCCGCCGCAGGAAACTGCGTTCCGGATGGAGATGGCGGGGCGACCACGACGAGCATGGTCGACTCCGACACCGACGACGGCGGTGTGCCGGACGGCGTCGAGGACGCGGATCACGATGGCGTCGTCGACCCCGGCGAGACGGATCCGAACGACCCTTCCGACGACACCGCGGGTGAGGGCGGGGGTGGCGGCGGCGCCGCTGCCGGCGGGTCCGCACAGACGGGCATCTATGCCGAAGGCGGTGGCCTGCTCTGCACCTCCGGGTCGACCGGCGCACCGTCGAACGGCGTGTGGCTCGCGGGGCTCGCCGCGATCATGCTCCGTCGGCGGCTGAGGCGCGCGGCTCGTTCGAGGCACTGAACGGCGAGACGCGGAGCTCTGAGCCGTGCACGTCGTGCACGGCTCAGAGTCGCTTGTACTCCTCGAGCGCGGTGCCCGCCGCCGTCGTCGCGACCTCGGCCTCGTAGATGTGCGCGACGGCGAGAAAGAGAGACATCGCCATCGGGCCGACGATGAGCCCGCTGATTCCGAACACCTCGAGCCCGCCGAGCAGGGCGACGAGCATCAGCAAGGGATCGGTGACGTTGCGCGTCCCGACCAGCCGGGGCCGGACGACGTAATCCGAGAACCCGACCACGAGGGCGAGCGACCAGACGAGGACGAACACTCCCCGCCCAGCGTTCCCCGTAGCGATGTCGTAGACCGCGGCGGGCACGAACACGAACGCGGTACCGAGCAGCGGGAGGAAAGAGGCGATCCCGGTGAGGACACCGAGCGCGAGCGCATGCGGGAGCCCCGCGAGCGCGTACCCGGCCCCTGCGATGAGCCCCTGGATGAGGGCGGTGGCGACGGTCCCGACGAACGCGCTCCGGCCCACGTCGCGAAACTCGATGATGAGCGCTCGGGTGTGCCTCGGGTCGAGCGGCAGCATGCGCTCGAGGCGCGCCGCGAGGCGCGGCCAGTTGACGAGCACGTAGTACATCGTCCAGAGCGCGATCACGAACGAGAGGATCGCCTCGGAGATCCCCTTCAGCACCGTCGCCGCGCTCTCCGCCAGCGCGCTCGTGGCGTCGCCGAGCGCGCCCTCGAGAGCGTCGCCCAAGGCGGCCTCGTCCAGACCGAACGATCGCGAGACGCGCGCGAGCGCCATGCGCGGCCAGTCCGACGACGCGGAGCGCACGTCGAGCTCGGCCGTCTTCGACATCGCGACGAGCTCGTCGACGACGACGTAGATCGACACCGCCGTCAGCAAGAGCAGAAGCAGCGCACCGATGAGCGTGGTCACGACCGCCGAGAGCCGTCGCCCGAGCCGCGCGCCCACGAGCCACCGAAAGAGCGGTTGAGCGCTGAACGCCATCACCGTGCCGAGCATGAGCCCGACCCACAGAGGTGAGGCGACGACCGCGACCGCCAGCCCAGCGGAGAGGAGAACGACCGCGAGCGCGATATTGCGCCCGCGGTCGGTCCGAGGCGCGACCGGAGCCTGCGAGCCCGGCACGGCTCCGGGGTCCTGCCGCGCCTCGTCGTCCATCGG
>CALKVR010000670.1 GCA_938004815.1 uncultured Polyangiaceae bacterium
CGCGCACCCGCCCCGCGCTGCGAGCGACGTGGCCTTCAGGCGCGCCATCCTCGACGAGCTCGCGCGCGATCCGGGGCGACGGACCGAGCTCGAACGCACCTATGTCGAGCTTCGCGCGCTGCGCGATCTGCTGACGACGCCCGTGCACGGCTCGTACATCGAGCAGCACCAGCACCGGGTGGCGACGCTGCGCGCGCTACGCGACGTCATCGTCGGCCTCGCGTCTCGTTTCGATGCGTCGACCACCGGCCTCGCCCGCCTGCGCGCGTTCGGCGAAACCCTCGCCGAGATGCCTGCCTACCGCGAGCTCTCGGGCCTGCTCGACTACGAGGACGGTCTCGCGATCGTCGACCTGCGCCTCCGGGTGGGCAGCGATGGCTCGGTGCGAGGCTTCACGATGGTCGAGGCCCGCGAGGCCCGCGAGAGCCCCTTTTACCGAACGCCGTTCGGCCGGTTCTTCACCCGCTTCGTGATGTGGCTGCGCGGCTACCGGTTCGGCGAGATCGAGCTCCTGGCGCGCGCCGTCGATCAGGTCTTTTCGCCCTACGAGCAGCGGGTGGTCGAGCTGCTCCAGCTCTCGGCCGACTTGGAGGTGTACCTCGGCTGCCTGGGCTTCCGCGATCTCGCGCTCGAGCGCGGGCTGTCGGTGTGCCTGCCCGAGCTCGCCCGCGAGGGCAAGCGCGCGTACCACGGCCTCTTCAACCCGCTCTTGCTGCAAGGCCGCGCGCAGCCCAAGCCCTGCGCCTTCGAGAACGAAAACGCTGACATCATCGTCATGATCACGGGGCCGAACTCGGGCGGCAAGACGCGGCTGCTCCAGGCGCTCGGCATCACGCAGCTCCTCGCCCAGGGCGGCTTCTTCGTGCCCGCGCGGAGCGCGCGCCTGCTCTGGACCCAGGGCCTCTTTCTCTCGCTGTTTCAGGAGGTGTCGGCCGGGCAGCGCGAGGGGCGGCTCGGCACCGAGCTCGCCCGCATCCGGGAGCTCTTCGAGGAGGTCTCGCCGGGCGACCTCGCGCTCATCGACGAGCTCTGCTCGGGCACCAACCCGTCGGAGGCCGAGGCGCTCATTCGCCTCGTGCTCGAGCTCTTGACCGAGCTCAGGCCTCAGGTCTTCGTGACGACGCACTTTCTCTCGTTCGCGGCCGAGCTCTCCGAGCGACCCCCGGCGGTGGGGATGGAGTTCTTGCAGGCAGCGATCGACGAGCGCAACCGGCCCACGTACGCGTTCGTGCCCGGCGTCGCCAAGACGTCGCTCGCGGCCGAGACGGCGGCGCGGCTCGGCGTCACGCTCGAGGAGCTGGTCACTCTGGTCGCGCGCAAGCGCGCGGATGCGCCGCCGTCGGGCGAGCTGCCCGCGTCCCTCGGCGTCAGCGAGGCTTTCGAAGAAGCCGAGACCTGACCGCGCCGGTCGCTCCCGCGCTACGCTCGTCGGCCTCGGGCAGACGTGAGCGCGGACGAAGAAGGTACCCAGGCCGTGCCGGCGCGGGATGCGCGGACGCTCCGCATCCGCGCCGTCTCGCTCGCCGTCGCCGAGGGCCCAGACGCGGGCCGCACCGCCCGCGTCGACCGGCCGCACTTCGTGATCGGGTCGGGCGACGGCGCCGACCTCCGGCTCGGCGACGGCACCGTCTCGCGCGAGCACGCGCGGCTCACCCTGCGCGAGGGCGGCGTGCTCGTGCGCGACGAGGGCAGCAAGAACGGCACGTGGGTCGGCGGCGTGCGCCTGACCGAGGCGCTGATCACCGCCGACGCAGTGCTCGCGCTCGGGTCGACCAAGCTCAAGCTCAAGCTCGAGCAAGACGCGATGGAGCTGCCGCTCAGCGCGCACACGACCTTCGGCGAAGCGCTGGGCGTATCGGCGGGGATGCGGCACGTCTTTTCGGTCTTGGAGCGCGCGGCGCCGTCCGACGTCACCGTGCTGCTCGAGGGCGAGAGCGGCGTGGGCAAAGAGCTCCTCGCGCGCGCGCTGCACGACGCATCGCCTCGACGGGGCGGCCCGTTCGTCACCGTCGACTCGGGCGCGATCCCTCCGACGCTGATCGAGGCCGAGCTCTTCGGTCACATGAAGGGCGCGTTCACCGGCGCCACCGATGCGCGCGCCGGCCTCTTCGAGCAAGCCGAGGGCGGCACTTTGTTCTTGGACGAGATCGGCGAGCTCCCGCTCGATCTCCAGCCCAAGCTGCTCCGCGTGCTCGAGCGCCGTGAAGTGCGCCGCCTCGGCGGCCGAGACGCGCGCGCGATCAGCGTCCGCGTCGTCGCCGCCACCAACCGACGCTTGGCCGAAGCCGTGCGGCGCGGCGAGTTTCGGCAGGATCTGTTCCACCGGCTCGCGGGCGCGCGCGTGACGGTGCCGCCGCTGCGCGATCGGCCCGAAGACGTCGTTCCGCTGGCGCGGGCGCTCCTCGCCGCCACCACCGGGGAGCGCGACGCCGATCTGCCCGACGATCTGGCGGCGATGCTCCGCGCCTACCGGTGGCCGGGCAACGTGCGTGAGCTTCGCAACGTGATGGATCGCTACGCGCTCCTCGGCATGCGCGACGCGAGCGGGCTCTTCGACGAGGGCGAGGGCGCCGCGATCGTCGACGACGTCGAGGACCTCTCCTCGTTGCCTTACGCCGAGGCCAGGCGCCGAGCGCTGCTGCGGTTCGAGCGCGAGTACGCCAAGGGCGTCTTGGCGCGAGCAGGCGGGGTGGTGACGCGCGCCGCCGAGCTGGCCGGCATCGCGCGCCCGAGCTTTCATCGCATGCTCGGTCGGTCGAAGTAGGCGCTCAGAAACGCGCGCGCACGCCGATGGCGCCGCCGGTGGGCCCGAACGTCGGCGTGATCGCGACCTCGGCGGGGGCGGTGGCGGCGTCGACGATCCACACGATGGCTCCGGCGAGGACGGCAGCACCCGTGATGCCGATCGCGACATTGGTCGCGGTTCGGAAGTCGTAGAACGTGTCGGCGGTGTCGCGCGTCGGCCCGCTCTCGAACGCCGACTGCTTGCTCAGGGTGAGGCCGCCGAGTACGCCGGTCGCGACGCCGGCGCCGCCGGCGATGCCGAGGCACACCCACGTGCCGACCGGGACGAGAGGCCGCTCCTCTTGCGTAGCGGGCGGTGTGGTCGGCGGAAGCGGACCGAGATCGGCGTCGATCTTCGCCTTGGGGGTCAGGTCGAGCTTCACCGTTTGGCCGGCGCGCCCCTCGATGGTCGTGACGCGCGCGTCGGTTTGGCCGGCCTCGGTCGCCTCGACGCGGTGGAGACCGGGGTCGAGGTACCGCGTCACAGGCAGGGCCTCGGCGCCGCCTCCGTCGATGCGGACGCGCGCGCCCTCCGGACCCACGATCTCGAGGCGGCTGACCTTCGGCACGAGCGCGTCGAGCCGTCGCGGAGGGCGGATGGAACGTCGGGCAAGCCGAGCGCGCGCTCGCAAGCGGTGGCCGCGCGCGCCGCCAGCCCCGCGAGCTCCCACGCCTCGGCGGCGTTGAGGAAGGTCTTGGGATGCGGCACGAACCGGCCCGCCTCTTCGAAGCCCGCTGCGGCGCCCGCGTACTCGCGGCGCGCGAACGCCGCCTCGGCTTGGCGGAACGTCTCGGCGGCGCGCTCTCTGTCCCCATCGGCAGGCTGAGCCCACGCCGTCCCGGTTGCGACGACGTACGCGACCGCGAGGAGCCCAGCCCGGACGATCATGGGCCGTAGGGGTTGTCGTACTTGGGTCGCTCCGACGGCACGGAGGTCGTGCCGGGCTCGGGCGAGGGCTTGGCGCTGCTCTTGGGAGCGGCCATCGGCGGCGAGGCCGGCGCGGGCGCGCTCGCGGATGCGGCGGCGTCGGCCGACGAGGCCGCGGCTGTCGGTGTCACCGCCGGCCCGGTCGCGACCGGCGCGGGCTCGGGTGGCGCCGGCCGCTCGGTCGCCTGGGGCGGCGCGGTGGGGCCGGTCGGGCCGCCAGCGGTCGATGAAGATGGCGGTCTTGTCATGAACCAGGCGACGGTCGCGAACACGGCGCCGGCGCCCGCCCAGACCCACGCGCGTCGCGCTGGTGCGGGGCGCGAGGACTCGGCCGGCACCACGCTCGCCGTCCGCGTCGAGGTCGCCTCGGGCCGCTTGCCCTCGCGCACCGTCGGCTCGGCGTCGTCGGTCGTGCGCGCCGTCGCGTGGGGTGGCGTGGAGGCGGTCGGCGACGTTTTGGTGGCCGCGCCCTGCGAGCGCGTGCTCGCGCGACGCCGCTCGATGTCGGCCAGCGCCAGATCCGCCACGACCGCTGATACGTCTTTGGCGCTCGCGACCTCGCCCGACCTGCGCGCCGCGTCTTCGAGCGCGTCTTGCATCTCGCGCGCCGTTTGAAATCGCTCCGAGGGGTCGCGCGCGAGCGCGCGCAGCGTCGCCTCGGCGATCGCGTCGGGGACGTCGGCCACCGACCGCGGGTCGGGGATCTTCTTGTTCGAGACGTTGAGGAGCGTGTCGGGAACGTCTTCGCCCTTGAACAGGCGAGCGCCGGTCAAGAGCTCCCACAGGACGATACCCGCCGCGAACACGTCGGCGCGGCGGTCGGGCGGCAGGCGCCGCGCCTGCTCGGGCGCGAGGTACGCGAGCTTGCCCTTCACGTGCCCCGTCTCGGTCTCGTCGGTGAGGCGACCGAGCGCCTTCGCGATCCCGAAGTCGGTGACGCGCGCGATACCGTCGAGACCCACGAGCACGTTGTGGGGCGACACGTCGCGGTGCACGAGGCCGAGCGGCTTGCCGTCGTCGTCGACCAGATCGTGCGCCGCGTGGAGGCCCGCGCAGACGTCGGCGACGATGCGCACCGCCGTCGCGAGCGGCAGCCGCGCGTCGGGGTCGCCGTCTTTGGCGCGTTGGATCAGGCCGTACAGCGACTCGCCCTCGACGTACGCCATCGCGAGGTAGAGCACGCGATCGGTCTCGCCCAGATCGAGCACCTCGACCGCGTTGGCGTGGTGCAGGCGCGCGGCGAGCCGCGCCTCGTCGAGGAACATGTTCCGAAACACGGCATCGGCCGCGTACTCGGGGCGGATCATCTTGAGCGCGACGATGCGGGTGAAGCCGAGCTCGCCGCGCTGCCTCGCGAGCCAGACCTCGGCCATGCCGCCGCGCGCGAGCCGCGACACCAGGTCGTAGCGGCCGAGCCGTCGCCCCGGGGTCGGGATCAGCTCGCCGTCCTGAACCGCGCTCTCGGTCATCGCCCGGCGACGATTATAGCCTCGGGCTTCTCTCTTCGGCCCAGGCGCGCGTACGATCGGGTCGTGTCTTCCTTTCGGACGCGCCTCCTCGCCCCTGCGCTCGGTGCGCTCGCGGCCGGGGCGGCGCAGAGCTGCCTCGTCACGATCGACGAGGGGCTCATCGATGGCGGCGGTGGCGCGGGCGCCAACGGGCCGTCGTCGAGCACGTCGACCAGCGGCGGCCAGGCCGGGGGCGGTGACGGCGGCGGCGGCAACGGGGCCGGTGGCACCGAAATGCCAGGGCCGGCGCGCATCCTCTACACCGACCTCGAGGGGGGGCCGAACAGCGGCGGCGAAAATGACGCGGGCGCGTTCGTGACGCTCTACGGCAAAGGCTTCGGGGCCGCCCAGGGTGATTCGTCGGTCACGGTGGGCGGGGCACCAGTCGAGGCCGTGCGGAGTTGGTCCGACACCCGCATCACTTGCCAGATCGGGCGGGCCGCGACGACCGGCGACATCGTCGTTCACGTCGCGAGCGAGGGCTTCTCGAACGGCGTCCCCTTCGAGGTGCGCACGGGGAAGATCTACTTCGTCGATCCGCTCGGCGACGACACCAACGACGGCGAGACCCCTGCCACCCCGTTCGAGACGATCCCGCATTGTCTGTCGGTGCTGGCTCCGGGCGGCATCTGCTATGCGAAAGAGGTCGTGCAGCAGCTCGACGCCGACGGCGCGGCGCTCGTCTTGCCACCCTCGAGCCAAGCGGTCGCGCCCAAAGCGCTCATCGCGTACCCGGGCTCGCTCCCGCGGATCGAGTCGGCCGGCACGCGGGGCGTTCTGGCTTGCAACGACATGACGGGCTGCGACGACGACGGAGAGTGGGTCCTCGGCGGGCTCCGGATCGAGGCGCCCGCGAGGGCCCTCGACGTGGCCGAGGTGAGCGGCCTGCGCGTCGTGGGCTCGCAGGTCTTCTGCGAGAGCACGGTCGAGGCGGGCGACTGCGTGGCGCTCACCGCGGGCGCGAGCGACATCGCGCTGCTCGGCAATCAGATCGATCTCTTGGCTGCCCCCGGCGGCACGACGCCCGCGGCGATCGCTCTCTCGACTGGCGTTTCTAGCGTCGACATCGGCTGGAACGCGGTGCGCGGGCCGGCCGCGTGGACGGGGCTCCACGTCGACGGCGCGGGCGGGCTCGACGTGCATGACAACATCGTCACGGATGTCGGCTTCCGGGGTCTCGATTTCGCCTGGCTCGATCAGATGGTTGGCCAGACCCAGGTGACCAACAACGTGGTCGCGTTCGCCGGCGACGGGACGGACACCTCGGGCTGCGTCGCGTTCGCCGGGTCGAACGGGATCGATCTCATCCAGCTCCGCCACAACACGTTCTATGACTGCGGCAGCCCGATGGGGGCGAACCTCTACATGGCGGGGCCGCCGCTCGAGGCGACGAACAACATCTTCGCGCAGCCCGACGACACCGCGTTCGTCCGCAAGGTGGGGTTCGGCCCCGGCCTCGGCGGGACCCATAACCTGTTCGCCGGCGACGCGACCCAGATCCCGACGCTCACCGAGAACAACCTCGACGGTGATCCATCGTTCTCTGCCGCGGCGCTGCGGGACTTTCACTTGCTCTCCGACAGCGCGGCGATCGACAGCGGGTCCGACACGGCGGGCGTGACGCTCGACCGCGATGGCCGCATGCGGGACGGGTTCCCGGACGTGGGCGCGTACGAAGCCGAGTGAGGAGGGGGCTCAGACGATTTCCCAGGGGCTCTGCATGGCGGCGCCCATCGCAAGGCGCGGGCCACGCAAGTAGCCGTAGAAATGCGCGTCTTTCCCCATGGGCGGTGTCACCCGCCGGGAGACGGTGTCTCTCGTCGCGCGCCGCTCAGCCGCGCGCGGGCTCGGCGATGCGGCCGGCGCGCGCTCGGTCCTCGGAGGGCCGGACGAGCAGGTAGACGAGCACCGCGATCGATCCGAGCGGGATGCTGGCCAGCACCCACGGCCAGATCCGCGCGCCGGTGCGCTTGGCCTCGCGGGCGAGGAGGCTCCAAGAGATGAGCATCGAGATCGTGAGATCCCCAAGGAACTGAGCGGACCAGGGGTCGCGGAGGAAGATGGTGAAGCCGCCGGGGTCACGGGCGATCACCCAGGCCGTGAACGCGGAGAAGCCGAGGAGGACGGAGGCGACGAGGGGTCGATTGTCGAGCATGCGCCGAAGATGGGGTCGGCCCACCGCTTCACCATGACGTCCGAGGTAAAGGCGGCGCGACCCGAGCGGGGCTACCTTCGGGGGCATGCCGGCACCCTCCGTCCACGGCGAGTTCGGTCCGCTCCTCCGCACCTGGCGCATGCAGCGCGGCTTGAGCCAGGAGCGGCTGGCGTTTCAGGCCGAGATCTCGACCCGCCACTTGAGCTTCTTGGAGACGGGCCGCTCGGCGCCGAGCCGCGAGATGGCGCTCATCCTGGCGGGCTCGCTCGATCTGCCGCTTCGGGATCAGAACGTGTTGCTCCGCGCGGCGGGGTTCGCGCCCATCTTCCGAGAGAGCGCGCTCGACGGCCCCGAGCTCGACGCGGTGAGCCGCGCGCTCGATCACATCCTCGCCGCCCAGGAGCCGCACGCCGCCGTGGTGTTCGATCGTGCCTGGAACGTGAAGCGCATGAACGCCGGTGCGTCGCGCCTCTTGGGTTGGGCGCTCGAGGGCAAGAGCCCGCCGCCCGACGTGCTCGCGAACGGCATCAAGCTGCTGCTCCACCCCGAGGGCCTGCGCGAGCACGTCGCCGACTGGGAGCGCCTCGCCGCCGGTCTGATCTGGCGGACGCGACGCGAGCAAGCCGCTCGGCCCGACCCGCGCATCGACGCGCTCCTCACCGACCTCTTGCGCTACCCAGGGATGCCCGAGCGCATGGGCAGCGCCATCGTCGACGAGGTCATGGCGGGGCGGCCGTTCCTCGGCGTGCGGTTCGAGCGCGCCGGCGTCACGCTCGACTTCTTCACCACGCTCACGTCGCTGGGGACGCCGCTCGACGTGACCGCCGAGGACACGCAGATCG
>CALKVR010000671.1 GCA_938004815.1 uncultured Polyangiaceae bacterium
CCCCGGGGTCAGCCTGGACGAGCACGGACGGGAGCAGGCGGCCCGCACCGCGGCCGGCATCGCGGCCGTGCCCGTGGCCGCGGTGGTGGCCAGTCCCCTGGAGCGGTGCGCGCAGACGGCCCGCGCCCTCCTCGATCGCGCCATGACCGAAGACGTCGCCGATGACGTCGACCGCGCCTACGACGAGCTCCGTGGCGCGCTCCGCGAGTCACGCTCGCGGTTGGGCGAGGCTCTCGGCGCCATCGGCGCGCCTAGTGAGGTTCCCGATCCGGGCGCAGACGCCTTGTCGGGCCTACCGGCAGACGTCGACACGTCGGCCGCGCGCGGCGCCCGAGCCCGAGCCGAGGCCGGTGCAACCGAGCTCACCGGCATCGAGCAAGCCCTGCGCCTCGACATCGCCAAGGGCGCATACGACGAGGTGGTGGCCCTGAACGCAGAGCGGCTGCGCCTCTACCGCTACCTTTCCGCGGACAAGAGCAGTGCGATCGCCGGGTTCGGGCCACAGGGGATCGATCAGGCGCGCGCCGAGGCTTGGCAAGTCTCGCTCGTCGTCCGGTACCACTTCCACGCGACGTCACGTTGGGTCACCTCGATGCGCTCGGGAGGCAACCGGAGCCAGTCCGCGCTCACCGCCACGCTGCTCGCGCTCAGGTGGCTGCTCCCCATCGCCCTGTTCATCGCGTGGGTCCGCCGCGCGCCGGGCATCATCGAGCGCGCTCGTACCTCCGCGCGCGAGAAGGCAACCTCGATCGGCAAGACACCGGCGGAGCGCGCGATCGACTTCTTCGCGCGCATCCGGCGCCCGCTCGAGTGGCTCCTCGTCTCGCTCACCGTCCTCTGGCTCCTGCCGGGTGAGATGCGGCAGCTCTGGGAGATCCAGATCATCGAAACGATCGCGCTCTGGACGCTCGGCGGGCAACTGGTCGTTGCCGTCGTCGACGCGACGTTCGGCGATCGCGGCGGCATTCGCGAGAGCCGCCTGCAGACCGCCCACCTTCGACTTCGTTCGTTCCGCCTCATCGGGCGCGCCGTCGTCACGGTCGGCTTGGTGCTCGCCATCACGAGCCAGCTGGTGGGTGAGGGAACGATCTACGAATGGGTTTGGTCCACCTGCTGGCTGGGCCTGTTGCCGCTCGCGATCGTGCTCGGCCGGTGGTGGAAAGAGGTGGTGTTCGCTCGCATCGAGCTGCGGCGCCGCAAGAACGCGTTCGACCAATGGGTCCTCTCGGCGAGACGCGGATGGCGTGGCGTGCTCCGCGGCATCGCGGGCGGGCTGTATCTGCTCGGCACGAACGGCTTCCGAACGGCGCGCACCTGGGTGACCAAGTTCGAGCTGTCGCGGCGCGTCCTCGCCTACCTGTTTCTGCGCGGGATGTCGAAGCGGGCCGAGAACGGCGACACGGAGCGGCTCGAGCGCCTGCCCAAAGAGGTCTTCGACGCGCTGGGGCCAGGCACGGCCTCGGCGAGCCCGGTCGCGAGCATCGCCGACTCGCAGCTGAAGATCCTCGTCGAGCGGATCCAGCGCGCCGGAGGAGGCGTCTTCGGCGTCGTCGGCGAGCGCGGCGCCGGCAAGACGACCATGTTGCGCCGACTCGCCAGCGAGCTCGAGAACGTCTCGTACGTCGAGTGCCCGTTCGACGGCTCCGAGGGCCTCGCGCGGAGCCTCGCCGAGGCGGTGGGTCGACCGGTCGGGTCGTCGCTCGAGGATCTCGCGCGCGATATCGATGAAGCCAGTTCGACCGAGCACCGCGAGGGGGCGCTGCTCATCGACGACGCACACCGGCTGATCCAGCCGCGCATGGGCGGTCTCGACGAGTTCGACACGCTGCTCGCCGTCGCGCGACGGCAGAGCCAGCACAACGCCTGGGTCTTCGCCTTCGATGAAACGATCTGGCGCTTCTTCGAGCGCGCTCGCGGCGCGCGGCCGCTGTTCGACGAGGTGTTCAAGCTCGAGCGCTGGAAAGAAGAGGGCATCGCTCGCTTGCTCGTCACCCGCAGCAAGGCGGCGCGCATCTCGCCCAGCTTCGACCGACTGCTCGAGGACCTGCCCAAGGACGCGGACGAGATCGACATCCGCGAGGCGACCGAGCGCGCCGCGACCGGCTACTACCGGCTCCTCTGGGACTACGCCGACGGCAACCCTGGCGTCGCCCTGCACATGTGGCGGCGGAGCCTCGGCGCGACGGCCGAGGGCGACACCACCGTCAAGCTCTTCGCGGCGCCCGACGAGTACGAGCTCGACGCGCTCCCTGACAACGCCGTCTTCGTCCTGCGCGGCGTGCTGCAGCTCGAGCGAGCCCTGCCCGAAGACCTCGCCAACGCGACCATGCTGCCACTGGCGGACGTCGGAGACGCGCTCCGGTACGGGCTCGCACGCGGCTATCTCTCCGAGGAGAGCGGCCGCTACCACATCACCTGGGCTTGGTACCGCCCCATCACGCGCCTGCTCCGGCGGCGCCATCTCCTCTTTTCACGCTAGGAGGCGTCGTGCATCGGAACCTCACCCTCATCCTCACGGCGGCCATCCTCGGCATCCCGTCCTCGGCGCTCGCCCAAGACGCGCCGGACTTCGGCGCGCTCGTCAGCTTCATCCGGCCCGGCGGCATCCTGCTCTCGGTCGTCGTCGTGGCGGGGGCGGTGGTGCTGCTCCGGATCGTCGGCGAAGCCTCCAACCGGATGGGCCGTCGCTTCACGGCCAACCGGCTGTTCATCCAGAAGGTCGAGTCGATCATTCGGTTCGTCGCCTACATCGCGACCGCCGCGATCTGCCTCGGCATCAGCATTCGCCTCGACGCGACCGCGCTCACCGTGATCGGCGGCGCCCTCGCCTTCGCGGTCGGCTTCGCCATGCGCGACCTCGTCGCGGCGTTCATCGCCGGGATCACGATCATGTTCGACCGGCCCTTTCAGGTCGGCGACCGGGTCGAGTACGCCGGACAGTACGGCGACATCATCCAGATCGGCCTCCGTAGCGTGCGGATGAACACGCTCGACCACAACATCGTCACGATCCCCAACAACAAGGTGCTCACCGACGTCACCTCGTGCGGCAACTACGGCGCGCTCGAGATGCAGGTCGCGATGGACTTCTACATCGGCGCCGACCAAGACATCCGCAAGGCGCAGGCCCTGATCCTCGAGGCTTTTCTCCCGAGCCGATACGTCTTTCTCGATCAGCCGGTGCCGGTGCTCGCGAAGCAGGTCGTGCTCGGCGACATCGTCGCCATTCACCTCAAGGCTCGCCCCTACGTCCTCGATACGAAGTACGAGAAGGCCTTCGAGACCGACGTGCACACGCGCGTGAGCGAGGCCTTCCGGCACGCGGGGATTCGACCGCCGGCGGTGCTCTACCGCCGGCTCGAAGACGTACCCGCCGCCACCGACCGCGCCGAGGGTCGCGCCGAAACGAGACCCTCGTGAACATCGAGTCGCTCGAGAGCATCTTCGAGCAGGCGCTCGTCAGCGTGGCGGGGCGCGTCGCGATCCTCTTCGGCGGCTTCTACGGCGTGGGTGATCGCGTGCAGGTGGGCGAGGCCGAGACAAGCTGTTCGAGCGCTTGATGGACGCCATCGACGCGACGAACGGCAAGGTGGCCTCGGCATCCGCGACGTTCCATGTCGTGGAGACGCCGGTCTTGGAGTACGCATCGTCCCCGGCGCCGAGCCGGCGCGGTCGGGGGAGCTGGCTCGAGCGACCACCCCGCCGAGCTTCGGCCCGGGACCGATCCTGGCGCGCTGACTCAGCCGTCGACCGCGGCAGTAAGCACCGGCTTCGCGCTCGGCTTGGCGACGTCGGCCGCGGGCTCGGGCGTGATGCTCACGGAGAACTCGCGGAACGTCGTCGTGAAGGTGAGCGAGCCTTCGAAGTCATCGTCGACTTGCAGCGCGCCCATGTTCTGGAGCGACGCGCCGTCCTTCTTCGGCTGCAGCCACACGACGTAGACGGTTGCGCCCGAGCTCAGCTTGGCCGGGTCGCCGAGGTGCTTGACGTCGAGGGTGATCGAACCGTTGCCGTTGTCCTCGAACGACGGGTCCACCTCACCCTGAGCGAACGGGACGGCGGCAGAGGGCGTCATCGCGACGACGGACGAGCAACCGGCAGCAGCAATGGTCAGGACGACGGCGGCGGACAGCGAGAGCTTGCGGAGCAAGGTAGTCATGCCGCCGCTCCTCTGCACGCGCCGTGCCCCGACGCGCGCTGCGTAGGGTCATTCGCTCAGCGAGCCGCCGCGGCGAATGCCGTAACGCTGCAGGAGACGGTGCAGGTACATGCGGTCGACGCCGGCCTTGCGAGCCGCTTGGCTGACGTTGCCGCGGCAAGCTGCCATCGCGCGCGTGAGGTAGCCGCGCTCGAACTCGGCGATGACCCGGTCCTTGGCCTGCCGAAACGGAAGGTCTTCTCTGGGCAGCGTGGATGCAGGCTCGGTCTGGCCCGCCGGTGGCGGGGGCGTCGAGCCGAGCGGCGGATCGTCGGGCAAAGGGCCGTCGAAGATGGCGAACCTCTCGACGTAGTTTCGGAGCTCGCGCACGTTGCCCGGCCAGGCATGCTGCCGCATCGCCTCGAGCACCTCGGGTGTGAACAGCGCGAGCTTCTCGGTGGCGCCGAGCTGCTCGAGGAACGCGCCGATCAAAAGGGAGAGATCCTCGATGCGCTCCCGAAGCGGAGGCACGTCGACCCGCAGCACGCTGAGGCGAAAGTACAAATCCTCGCGGAATTTTCCGCGGTTGACCTCGCCCTCCAGGCGCCGGTTCGTCGCTGCGATGACGCGGACGTCGATCCGCCGCGTCTCGTTCTCGCCGAGGCGCCGCACCTCACGCGCTGCAAGCGCCCGGAGCAGCTTGGGCTGCATCTCGAGGGGAAGCTCGCCGATCTCGTCGAGGAAGACCGTCCCGCCTTCAGCCCCCTCGAAGGCGCCCGATCGAGCACGCTCGGCACCGGTGAACGCTCCGCGGGCATGGCCGAAGAGCTCGCTCTCGACGAGGTTGGGCGCGATCGCACCGCAGTCCACGATGATGAAAGGCTTGTCGGCTCGCCCGCTCCGTCGGACGAGCTCTGCCGCGATCAGCTCCTTGCCGGTTCCGCTCTCGCCCTCGATCAGCACGTCGCTCGGCGCCTTGGCGATCCGCTCGAGCCGCTCGAAGAGCCGGCGCATCGCCGGCGCGACACCGTAGAGCGCGCCGTAGGCTGGAGATCCGCTGGAGTCCGGCGCGCCCGACGAGAGAGCGCGGACCTCGAGCGTGCTGTCGCCGATGGCGATCGTGCACTGTGGCAGCATCAGGTCCGCGTCACGCACGGAGATTCCGCCGACTCGGGTGCCGTTCAGCGACGAGGTATCCACCAGGCGCCAACCTTTCGGGTGGTTCCGGATCTGGCAGTGCAGGCGCGACACCAGCGGGTCTGCGAGCACGACGTCGTTGGAGTCGTGCGAGCCGATACGCAGCACATCGCCCTCGATGATCGACTGGCGAGACGCCGCCACACCGGCCTCCCGCACTACCCGGACCTCGATTTGGGGCGACGGGCCCGGGCCGGGGCGGGCCGGTTTCGTGGACCGATCCGCTACGCTGGCTTCGCGCCCGCTGTCGGGCGCGTCGGGGTGTGGGACCACGAGCTTCGTCACGGCGCGCCGAGCATAGTGGGTTTCGCCGGCCGCGATCGAGGTCAATTGTCCTCACCCTGAGCCGTTTTGTCCTCGCTTCGAAGCCGCGGAACGAGCCCGTCAGGCTCGTGAGCGAGATGGGTACGGCTAGTGCTACGCCGCGCTCCGATGGTACGTTCCGAGACCACGGCGACGACTCAGAGGGTCGTCGCGCTCACGCCGACCGGGCTCGCGGTCTACCTCGATGATTGGGCGCGCCGCCGCGAGAAAGTGCTTCGCTTGCTCGACCTCCGAGCGGCCCGCCAAGCTCGCCAGCTGGCAGGAGAGTGCAGGCGAATCGCGGCCGAGACGGTGCTTCACGAACCCGCCTGGGCCGCGCTGCGTGGGCGGATCTGCACCTTCTTGGAGGAGGCGGAGGCGGCGGAAAGCCAGCTTCGAAGAGGGTGACCACGGGTGAAACGGGTGCTGCCGGCAGAGCAGCCGCCGGCTCGGTTCCGCCGCGCGGCATCAAGGGCGGTCGGGATCGCCCTCGCCTTCGGCGGCGCGGTCGAGGCTGGCGCCCAGGAGTCCACGGCGCTCGACCGGCTGGAGCCCGCGCCGGCCGGCGATCCCTTCCTGACCGTACCGGTCGCTCCCGTGCGTGGCGTCGCGCGTCCCGCCTTCGGGATCTTGGGCAGCTACGCGCATCGCCTCCTCGTGCTCCGTTCGGCCGGCGGTGAGAGAGCGCGCGCCGCCGTCGAGAACCGAACCGCCCTGCACGTGCTCGGGAGCATCGCGGTGCTCGACCGCGTGCTTCTCGCCGTCGATGCACCGTTCGTCGTTCACCAATCCGGAGCGCCGCGCGCCAGCCTCGCCGGCAGCGAGGCGTACGCCGAGCCGCCTTCCGCAGCGGTCTCCGATCTGGGCATCAGCGTTCGCGCCGAGCTCTACGAGGGGACGCTCTTCATGCCGTCGATCGCGCTCGGGGCGACGTTGTTCGCGCCGACGGGCGATGCCGATGGCTACGCGGGCACGGGTCGCGTCCGCGTCGCGCCGCGCGCGACGCTCTCGAGCGACTACGGGTACCTCTTGTGGACGGCGTCGGTGTCGCGAGCGTTCGAGCCCGAGGCCACGCCGCGCGGAAACCTGCTCTCCGATCAGATCGGGATCGACCTCGCGGTCGCAGGTCGGCTCGCCTGGGCCCAGCTCGGGGTCGAGGTGGGTCTCGGCGCGGGCGTCGGGGCGACGAGCCCCTTCGCGCCGCCAGGCTTCCGGCTCGAGCCCCTCGCGTCGGCGCGCGCCGAGATCGGCATACTTCGACTTGGCCTCGCGGGTGGCCCCGGCTTCAGCAACGCGCCTGGCTCCCCTGCGCTCCGCCTCTTGGCGAGCGCGGGCGTGGTGTTCGACGCGGTCCCCCCATCCCTCGCGCGCCAGCGCAGCCCGGAGGCGAGCGCCCGCAATCAGAGCGCAGAGGGCGCGGCACGAAGCCTACCGGGCGATCCCCTCCGCAACGCGCGCCCGACGACGGTGGATGGGGGAGCGCCCGCCGAGCATCCGACCGGAACCGCAGATCGTGGGACCGTGCGCGTCGAGGCCGGCCGCATCCTCGTCCTCGATGAGCTGAAGTTCGGAAACGCGAGCGCGGAGCTCCTGCCCGAGAGCGATGCCGTGCTCCAGGCCGTCCTACGAGCGCTCGAGGACGATCCGACGATCGTGCGCGTGGCGGTGGACGGGCACACCGACGACCGCGGGGCCGAGAACGCCAACCTGGAGCTCTCGCGCGCCCGCGCGATGGCGGTGGTGCGGTGGCTGATCGAGCGCGGTGTGGACCCGCGGCGCCTCGAGGGCCGCGGCTTCGGCGCACGTCAGCCCAAGACGACGAACGACACCGACGAGGGCCGCGCCGAGAACCGGCGTGTCGAGTTCGTGATCGTCCGCCGCGACCCGCGTGGCGCAGAGGCGTGGGTGGACGGGACGCTCGAGCCGGTGCCGCCGGCTCAGGAGCCGAGCCGATGAAAATTTTCCCCAAGGCCGCGCTCCTGTTCGGCTTGCTCGCGGGCGGCCCCGTCGCGCTCGCGATCGCGCTCTTCCTTCCACGCTATGGCGAGGCCGTGCGCGCCGCCGAGCAGCGAAGCGCGCTCCTGTCCGCGGGCGAAGTGAACGCGCTCGTCGTCCGACACGTCGACGACGTCATCTCCGACACCGCGACCGTCGCGGCCGCGGTCGAGCGAGCCAGCCAGGTCGACGCTCGAGACGCCGAGCCCGCGATGGCTGCTGTCGAGGCCGTGCTCGCGACCCGCCGGACGATCGACGTTGCGCGGATCGAGGTACCCGCGCGCTCGATCAGCACGGTGCTGGCCAAGGTCGACGCGGATCGATCGGAATGTCCGGAGTCGACCCAGGCCCTGCGCGACGAGGCGGACCGGGCAGGGGTCGCCGTCGCACCCGTCGACGCGCGGCGCGGGATCCTCGTTTGGGCGCTCGCCAAGCAGCGGCCAGACGCGCCCCGCGGCTACCTCACCGTCCCCGTCTATCTTCAGGGGCTGCAGCTCGATCTCGCGAACCTCGCCGAAGCGAGGGGGCTCGACGCCGCCGGCCAAGCCAATGTCGTCATCCTGGACGCGAATCGCCGCGTGGTCGCCGCGGTCGGCACGTGGAACGTCACCGCAGGCTCGGATGGCTCGGGGCTGCCGTTCTACCGCGTGCTGCCCGAGGGCCGCGCGCTCGCCCGTGTCGAGGTGCAACAAGAGCAAGTCGAGGGCGGCGTTCCTACCTCGATCACGGTCGTGTCGGCAGGGCGGCCCGACGGCGAGACGTCGCTCGGTTGGGTGATCGGTCTCGCGCGGCCGCGCGCAGCGGTCTACGCGGAGCTCGAGCGAACGCGGCGCGTGCTCCTGGGGGTGGGTGCGCTCGCGCTCCTCGGCGGGATCGTCGCGGCCTTCGTCGCG
>CALKVR010000672.1 GCA_938004815.1 uncultured Polyangiaceae bacterium
AGAGGGCTTGCGTCACGATCGCGCATGCCACCGCGCACGGCACCTTCCGGTCGGCCTTGCGCGCTCGCCCGATCAACTTGGAGAGCGACTCGCCGTGCACGTACTCCATGACGAGAAAGAGCTCCGCGCCCTCTCTCACCACGTCGAGCACGCCCACGACGTTCGGGTGTTGAATTCGCCCCGCCACCCGCGCTTCGTCCGTGAACATGTCGACGAACAGAGGGTCCTTGGCGAGCTGAGGGTGCAGGCGCTTGATCGCGACGAGCCGCGAGAAGCCCGACTCGCCGGTCAGCCTGCCGAAGTGAATCGCGGCCATGCCGCCCGAGGCGAACTCCTCGTACAGCCGGTAGCGGCCGACCTGCCTCGTCATCGTAGTCACGATGGAAGGGCACGATACGCGAAGCGTTGCGGCCCTGCCCGGGGCGGAGCCTGTGTTGCGCAATCGCAACAATGCGTCCAAAACGTTTGTACTGGTGCAAAAATGAGAACGACCTAAATCTCTCTCCATGAAGACCACCTGGAACATCGACAGCAGCCACTCCGGCGTTCACTTCACCGTGCGACACATGGTCGTTTCGAGGGTGCGCGGGCGCTTCGCGAGCTACAGCGGCGCGATCACGCTCGACGAGAGCGACCTCGCGGGCTCGTCGGTCGACGTCACGATCGACGCGACGAGCATCGACACCGGCGTGGCAGACCGCGACAAGCACCTGAGGTCGGCCGACTTCTTCGACGTGGAGCGGTTCCCCGCGCTGCGCTTCAAGAGCAGCCGGGTGGAGACGCTCGACGGTGAGAGGCTCCGCGTGCACGGCGAGCTTACGATCCGCGACGTCACCCGTCAGATCGTGCTCGACGCCGAGCTCGGGGGTCGGGCCAAGGATCCGTGGGGCAACGAGCGCGTGGGCTTCGTCGCGAAGGCCGCGATCGATCGCAAAGACTTCGGCCTCACGTGGAACCAGGCCCTCGAGGCGGGCGGCATCCTCGTCGGCGACAAGGTCGAGATCGATCTGGACGTGCAGGCCATCCGCGCCGCTGCTCAGAGCGCCGCCTGACGACGCGGTCGCCCTCGGCTCGAGCGCCCGCTGGCGCCGTCACCGCTGCAAGGCGGGCTGCTCCGTCTGCAACACCGCGTTCTCGCCCTCTCCAAAGGGGATCTCGGGGTGGTCGGCGAACCAAGAGAGCTGGCCGACCGCTCGCTGCAAGAGCGGCTCGCGGTGCTCGAGCCACTCGGTGCACCACCCCGCGAGCTCGTAGCACTCGGCGGCGACGGCGACGGGGTGGACGAGCCGAACGAGGTCGACGCCGTGCCGCATGCCGAGCAACGTCGCCCGGTACGAGCCCTCGGCCCCGATCAAGCGATCGAGCAAATGCAGCCGCACCGCCGAGAAGGCCCGCCCGATGGCGTGGCCGAGCCGGCGCCGCGACCGGGTCGCCGGCATTTTCCTCTCGTCGGCGAGGCGGTTCAGAGCCTGGATCGAATCGCGGGCGTGGGTCGCGACTTGCTCCAGCGTGTGCGCTGGCGGCGCGTCGCCCAGTCGGCGTGCCTCGCGCGCACAGTGCATCATCGCCGAGCGCTCCGTTTGAAACAGCTCGAGCATGAGCGACGCGAGGTAGCGTTCGCTCGGCCTCTGGGGCGTGGGGCGTGCCGTTCGTTTGCGCATGGCAGAACGGAGAGCAAGACCGCGGCCACCGCCCTGCGCGGCGGCGCTCGCGGGGCCGGATGACGCGGGCGCTTGACCGAGCGGCGCCCGTCGGGCGAGCTTTCGACGACCTTGAAGAAGAAGCCCAAACGCTCGCGTGCCCTCCGGCGCGAGGCAGACCGCGAGCAAGAGAAGCTGGCCGGGGCGGCGCGGCGGCTCCATGCGCTCGAGGCGGGCGGCTCCGCCGAGCACCCGCTCGAGCTCCCGAGCGCCTCCGTGGTCGAGGTCGACGCGCTGGGCCGCCGCTGCGGCGCGTGCGGCGGCGACGTGAAGCTCGTCGAGCACACCGTCATCGAGCACGAGGGCCGGCGCCTCCGCGTCGGCCGCGTGAGCTGCAAGCTGTGCCGCGCCGAGTGGCGCTGGTTCTATCGGATCGCCGCGCCGAACTGAGCAGTCCGGTGCTCGCGCGTCACTTCGCTTTCGCGAAGACGCCGACCTTGACCTCGCCGCTCTGGGCGCCGTTGAACTTGAGCTGGACCTTGTACATGCCGGCTTCCGACGTGCAGGTCGCGACCTGGCCCTTGCCCTCGGCGTCTTGCGACTGGTCTTTGCGGTTGCCGTTCTGATCGAACAGAGCGAGCGAGAACGCCTCGGTGCCCGTCTGCGCGGCCGCGATGACCCAGTAGCACTTGTTCTTGTCGAACTGGACATTGAAGTCCGTCTTCTTCGCGGTGGCGGTGCGGAAGGTGCCCTGGAGCTTGGCGCCGGGTGCCGTCGACGTCGCCTCTTCGGTGATCGCCTTTTCCAGGTCGGCCGTCGCCACCGACTTGCCGTCGTCGCGCTTGGCGTAGACGCCGAGCTTCACCGCGTCGGTCGCGTCGTCGACCTTGATCTGCAGGTGGTACATGCCGGCGGCGGTGGCGCAGTAACCGAACTGCGCCTTGTTGCCGTCGGCCTTGGTCTCGCCGATGCGCTTCTTTCCCTGGTCCCAGAGGTAGATGTAATAGTCGTCGACCTCTTTTTGGGCGGCGCCGATGAACCAGTAGCAGGTGCCCTTGTCGAGCTTGACGTAGAGGTCGGTCTTCTCGCCCTTGGACTCGTACAGGTTGACGAGGGTCGAGCCGCTCGCGGCAGCCTCGGCGTCGGCCTGGATGACGGCGTCGAGATCGAGCTTCTCGTCGGTGGGCGCGGCTGCCTCGTTGTTCGGCTTCTTGAACACGCCCATCGCGAAGTGGCCGGCGCCCCTGCCGACCTTGGCGCGGACCTTCGCGACCTGCGTCTTCTCGGGGCAGTAGCGCGCCAGCGCCTCACGCCCCTTTTGCTTGTCGTCCGAGACGGGGCGCTTGCTGTCCTCCTTGTAGACCATGAGGTGGAAGACCTCGATCCCCGGGTCGCCAGCGACGACGAAGTAGTAACACTGCCCCGACTCGACCTCGACGCGGAACTCCTCGAACTCGCCGTGATCGACGGCGACGCCGCGGTAGAGCGCCCCGACCTGCTCCGACGCCGGCGCAGCAGACTCGGCCTGCTGCTGGATCATCGACTCGAGCTCGGGCGACGGAGTCGGCGACACCGGCGGCGCCTCACCGCGGCACGCGGCCAAGAGGAGAAGAGCGAGAGAAGGGGCGACGTGTTTCATGTCCGAGCGAGGTAGTCCAAGGTGGGACGGTCCGCAAGAGCCCCAATCGTGCCCGGCTCGAGACCGCTCAGCGCACGTCGCTCGGGAGCGGCCGCCACGACGGGTTCACCTTCGCGGTGAGGACGTGGTCTTTCCACCCGCCGCCGACGAAGAGGTAGTCGCGGGCGTAGCCCTCGACGACGAAGCCCAGGCGCCGGAGCAGCGCGCCGCTCCTCTCGTTGATCGGCTGGTAGTTGGCAGAGACGCGGTGCAGGCAGAGATCCCGAAAGGCGAAGCGCACCACCTCTTCGAGCGCCTCGCGCATGAGGCCGCGGCCCTCGAAGCGCTTCGCGATCTTGTAGCCCATCGTGGCCTGCTGGAGCGCGCCGCGGACGAAGTTGGACAGGCTCACGAGCCCGATGACCTCACCGTCGGTGTCGTCGCGGTCGAACATCGCGAACCGGCACGAGGTGCCCTGCTGGTACTCGCGGCGGCTGTTGGCGAGGCGGCGCGACCAGTAGTCGCTCGTCTCGAT
>CALKVR010000673.1 GCA_938004815.1 uncultured Polyangiaceae bacterium
GGTTTGGGCTCGGTGGTCTCGCCGACGGGGAGCGAGAGACGGCGCGCGAGGGCTTCGGCGCGGCGGATCGGATCACGGAGGGCGCGGAGGGCCTCGTTCACTTCGATCGCGCGAGACAGCGCCATGCGGCGCTCGGCTGGAGGCGCGCTCGCGTGGCGATCCGGGTGGAGGGCTTTCGAGAGCTCGCGGTGGCGCTTCTCGAGCGCGGCGACGTCGAGATCGAAGCGCGCTTCGACGCCCATGACGTCGAACGGGTCGTTCACGGCGCGCCCCTACTGCACGGTGAACGAGTGCCCGCAGCCGCAGCGCGAGGCCTCGTGCGGGTTCTTGAACTTGAACCCCTGGTACATGAGCGTCTTTTCGTAATCGAGCACCGAGCCGCCCAGGTAGAGGATGCTCTTTTTGTCGCAGAAGACGCGGACGGTGGAGAGCCCCTCTTCCGAGAACTCGAGGACGGTGTCGCCCTTGCGGGGCGGGTCGTCGCTGAACTCGATGGCGTACGAGAAGCCGCTGCACCCGCCGCCCTTGACCCCGACCCGGAGCGCGGCGTCGGGCGTGCCGCGCTTGTGCAGAGAGGCGCGGATCGCTTCGACCGCCTTGGGCGAGACACCGATGGTGGTCTTGGCCACGCCCGTGTCGACCTTCTCGACGGGCTTGAAGGCTGCCTTCTGCGCTTCGGTGAGCTCGGACGAATTCATGCCGCCTGCTTACTTCTCCCGCTTCGCCGCTTGCTTGGCTCGGAAGTCGGCGATGGCGCTCTTGATGGCGTCCTCGGCGAGGACCGAGCAGTGGATCTTGACCGGGGGGAGGTTCAGCTCCTCGGCGATCATGCTGTTCTTGATGGTGTCGGCTTCGTCGACGGTCTTGCCCTTGAGCCACTCGGTGGCGAGCGACGACGAGGCGATGGCCGAGCCGCAGCCGAAGGTCTTGAACTTGGCGTCCTGGATGACGCCGTCGTCGTTGACCTTGATCTGCAGGCGCATGACGTCGCCGCAGGCGGGGGCGCCGACCAGGCCGGTGCCGACCGACTCGTCCTCTTTGTCGAGGGTGCCGACGTTGCGGGGGTTCTCGTAGTGGTCGATGACTTTTTCGCTGTACGCCATGGCAGGTCTCAGTTTCGAACGAGGGGTTTGCAAGCGGGGTTGGGGCCCCGCGCGCAGGGGTTTTGGAAAACTAGTGCGCAGCCCACTGGACTGAGTTGAGATCGATGCCCTCTTTGTGCATCTCGTAGAGGGGCGACATGTCGCGGAGCTTCTGCACCTTCTTCGTGACGAGGTCGGCTACGTAGTCGACCTCTTCTTCGGTCGTCCAGCGGCCGAGGCCGAACCGGATCGACGAGTGGGCGAGATCGTCGCCGATGCCCATCGAATGGAGGACGTACGAGGGCTCGAGGCTGGCGCTCGTGCAGGCCGAGCCGCTCGAGCAGGCGACGTCCTTGATCGCCATCAAGAGCGCCTCACCCTCGACGAACGAGAACGAGACGTTGAGGTTGTGCGGCAGCCGCTTCTCGCGGTGGCCGTTGACCTGGATCGCGTCGAGGTTCTTTTCCAGCGTGGTGAGGAGGCGATCGCGGAGCTTTTGCACCCGCTTCACCTCGTCTGCGCCCTCGGTCCGCATGATCTCGGCGGCGGCGCCGAAGCCGACGATGCCGGGGACGTTGAGGGTGCCCGAGCGCATGCCGAACTCGTGACCGCCGCCGTCCATCTGGGCGGTGAGGCGGACGCGCGGCTTGGAGCGACGGACGTAGAGGGCGCCGACGCCCTTGGGGCCGTACATCTTGTGGGCGGTGATGCTGGCGAGATCGACGTTGAACGCCTCGACGTCGAACGGCACCTTGCCGATCCCTTGCACCGCGTCGGAGTGGAGGAGGATGCCGCGCTCGCGCGTCACCTTGCCGATCTCGGCGATGGGCTGAACCGTCCCGACCTCGTTGTTGGCGAGCATGACCGAGACGAGGATCGTCTTGTCGGTGATCGCTCGCTTGACGGCGTCGACGTCGACGAGGCCGTCGGCCCCGACGTCGAGGTAGGTGACCTCATAGCCCTCTTTTTCGAGGCGCTTGCAGGTGTCGAGCACGGCCTTGTGCTCGATCTTGGTCGTGATGATGTGGTTGCCCTTGTCCTTGTAGAACTCGGCCACGCCTTTGATGGCGAGGTTGTCGCTCTCGGTCGCGCCCGAGGTGAACACGATCTCTTTGGGGTTCTTGGCGCCGATGAGGGCAGCCACGCGCTCGCGCGCGATGCTCACCGCCTCTTCGGCCGTCCAGCCGTAGCTGTGGCTGCGGCTCGCGGCGTTGCCGAACTTCGCGTTGAAGTAGGGCAGCATCGCCTCGATGACACGCGGGTCGACCGGCGTCGTCGCGTGGTAGTCCATGTAGATCGGAAACTTCAGGGCCATAGTCTTCTCACTCATTAGCTGACGATGCCGGCAACCAGGTCCGGCTCGGCCTCTCGTTCGCGGCGCTGACACGCCTCACACGCAGCCGCGGGCTGTTCGTCGCGCGGCGGCAAAACGTTCGCGAGCACGTTCGGGTCACACGCGTCGCAGGTGTCGAGGTAGCTGATGCTGGCCTCGAGCTCGCGCTCGAGCTCGCTGAGGCGAGCGAGCTGCGCGCGCGTCTCTTCGAGGCGCTCGCGGTACATGCCGCGGACCTGGCTCATCGCCTGGCCGGCGGTCGGTGCGCTCTCCCACGCGGCCACGACCGCCTGGATCTGCGAGAGCGACATGCCGAGGTCGTGGAGCTTGGAGATCCACCGGACGCGGGTGACGGCCGACGGATCGTAGAGGCGGAACCGCCCCTTGGACCGCGCGTCGGGCTTGAGCAGGCCGATCTCTTCGTAGTGATGGATGGCGCGCACCGTCTTGCCCGCCGCCTTGGCGAGCTCACCCACCTGGAGCAGCCGGTCGGCGGGCGTACCCTCGCCGGACGAGCCCGCGGGGAACCGCTCGACGCCGGAGGCCGGCTCGAGGATCGGTAGACGAATGGAACGCTCCGTTACGGCAGCCATAACTCAAACCCTTACGTGTGCGTTAGAGTTAGTCCCCGCCGGGACAGGGGTCAAGCCAAACCTCCGACAATGCTGGTAGTCCGAGCCGCCGAAGCCGACCTAGCCACCGCCCTCCTCGAGAGCGCGGGGCTTCTTGCCACGGTCGAGGACCGCGAGGTCCCGGCGGCTGGGGCATGGGTGCTCCCCGACGGGCCGACCGTCCTCCTCGGCCGGATGCAGCACGCGGGCAGGGTGCTCGCGGACGTGGCCCCGCCAGGGTGGGCGGTTCTGAGGCGGGCGACGACGGGGCCGGCCGTCGCGCTGGATGGCGGGCTTCTGGTCTCGGTCGCCCTGCCGTCGATCGATCACGTCTTTCGCGATGCGACCGCGCGCTCGGTCCTGAACCGCAATCTGCGCCTCTTTCTCGCGGGGCTGCGACACGCGCGGGTGCCGACCGTCTACTGGGGGCGCGAGTGGCTGGCGTGGCAGCGGCGGCCGATCGCGACCTGCGGCCTGGAGATGACGCCGTCGGGCGCCTTGTTGATCGAGGCCTATTTCACGCGGCGGGGCTCGCTCGCCCTCCCGCGCGAGCTGACGACCGACCTGGAGCGCTCGGTCGATCGCTACGGAGGGAAGGTGCCGGTGTCCCTCTCCGAAATGTTCGAGGGTGCGAACGTACGCACCATCGAACCGGCGGCGCGCGGCAACGAGATCGTGGCGCTCGGCGACGCGGTGCTGGGCGGGATCGTCGAGCGGGTCGGGCTCGATCCGTTGGAGCACCAAGCGGTCGCGGCCCGCCTCGACAT
>CALKVR010000674.1 GCA_938004815.1 uncultured Polyangiaceae bacterium
CCCTCGGCCTGCGCGCGGGTGAGGTGGATCTGCTTCAGGCCGCGGACCAAGAAGCCCTCTTCTTGAAAGCGGGCAAGGATGGCGCCGGCGCTGTTCTTCTCCATGGCGTCGGGCTTGATGATGGAAAGGGTACGCTGAGTGGGCATGTTTCTCGGGTGAGGCATTAGCCCGGCCGCGCGCTTTCCGCCACGGCGTTGTTCTGGCAAAGCGGGAGCATGACCCAAAAGCGCCTCATGGACCTGGTTCAAGGCGGCGGGTGAGCCCGAAAGCTCCCCGCTGAGAGCCTGGTCCAGGTTCTGAAAACTGCTCACTCGACCGGCCCGCATCCGTGGGTCGACGACTCGCCGGGGCCCCTCGACGACGCGGCCCTCGTGCGCCCGCAGCTCGGCACCGCCGAGGGCTTGGTGATGACGATCGACGTCGTCACCCCCATGACCAACGACCCCGAGACGTTCGGCGCGATCGCGGCCGCGAACGCGCTCAGCGACGTCTACGCGATGGGCGGCGACCCTCGCGTCGCCCTCGGCTTCATCGGCTTTCCCACCGGCGAGCTCGGCCTCGACGTCCTCGGCGCGATCCTGTCGGGCCTGTCGGCTGCATGCCGCGAGGCCGGCTGCGCGATCGCAGGCGGGCACACGATCATCGATCCCGAGCCGAAGGCCGGCCTCGCCGTCACTGGGAGCGTCGCGCTCGATCGCGCATGGACGCACCGCGGCGCTCGCCCCGGTCAAGCGCTCGTCCTCACGAAGGCCCTGGGCACCGGCATCGTCGTGCAGGCCCTCAAGAACGACGCCGCACCCGCCGCCGTCGCGGCCGCGACGCTCGCCCAGATGCGGTCGCTCAACGCCGCCGCGCGCGACTTCGGCCTCGCCGCCGGCGCGACGAGCGCGACCGACGTCACCGGCTTTGGCCTCCTCGGCCACCTCCGCAACATCCTCGACGCCTCCGGCGTCGGAGCCGTCCTCGACGCCGCTTCGGTTCCCGTCATCGACGGCGTGCGCGATCTGCTCGCCCGCGGCCTCGTCCCCGGCGGCACCAAGAAGAACCTCGCCTACGTCGACGCCTCCACGTCCTTCGCGCCGTCCGTGTCGCCCGACACCCGCCTCATCCTCGCCGACGCCCAGACCTCCGGTGGCCTCCTCCTCACCGTCGGCGATCGCTCCGCCGACGAGCTCGTCCGCCGTCTCCGCGACACCGGTCATGCCGCCGCCCGCATCGGCGAGATCGTCGAGCAAAGAGACCACGCCACCCTGATCGACGTCCGGTAGATCGGCACCGGCATCGGCGTCGGCATCGGCATCGGCATGGGCCGCGATCGGCATCCGCATCGGCATCGGCGTCGGCATCGGTATGGGCTGTCTC
>CALKVR010000675.1 GCA_938004815.1 uncultured Polyangiaceae bacterium
CCGCCACCCCGAGCTCTCGATCGCCGCCCTCGGCGCCGCCGACAACAAGCGCGCGCTCGATTTGGAACCGTTCGGCCGGCAAGCCGCCTTTTACGCGGCCGAGAAGCACCCCGAGCTCGTGGCGCTCTACCGCGAGGCCAACGCAATCGCGTTCCCCGGTGAGCTCGCGTTGCCCGGCTGGGTCCTCAGCGACCTCTACCTGCTCCCGGGGGCGATAGGCCTCCTCACGTGCGAGGCGCGCCTGCTCGACGTGCCGGTGCGAAAGCGCCTCGGGCTCCGTCCCGACGATCGGGCGATCGCGGCCGCCTACCTGGGCGCGCCCACCATCCACCCCGGCACGTTCATCGGGGTCTCGCTCCTCAGCCTCATCCCGCGCGTCCTCGCGGGCGCTTGGGTCAAGGCGCTGACGCTGCGGATGCTCGGCGCCAAGCGGCTTCGGGGCGTCGCGCAGTGGCAGAACCCGAGCGTCCGAGTCCACACGCGGATGGGCCCGATACGCGTCGTCTCGAGCGTCCCCGGCACCCACGAGTTCAAAGCGAAGAGCTTCGTCTACGAGAGCGATCTCTCCGACGACTCGGCCTGGGGGATGGCGATGCAGCGCAAGGTCGACATGCGGATCGACGCGCGGATCGCGGGGGGTGATCACGACGAGCTCGCGCGCGTCCTCGATCGCGCCGAAGCCGGTGAGCCGATCCTCATCGTGCCCCCGGGGCTCGACGCATCGGGGCGCGTGCTGCTCCGGTTCGGCAGCTGACCGCCGCGCGTCTTGAGGTTGTTTTAGGGGGGGCGAAGAGGTGGGCGAAGTAGGAGTGCTGGATGACGTCCTCCTCCGTCGCTTCACCCCCCCGGTCCCCCTTCCCTTCGGCGAGGGGGGAGCTTGCGCCGTCGCTCGCTTGCGCGGCGGTGCTGCTCTCCCTGCTGTGTGCGGCCTGCGGTGACGACGGCGCCGAGCCGACGGGCGGCGGCAGTACGAGCGCCGGCGCGGGCGCAGGAGGAGACGGTGGGAGCGGCGGCGCCTGGGCCGGGTGCCCCGTGGGATCGCACGAGACCGACCCTCGGGTGTGCGTCGCGACATTGGGAGCGTTCAGCGAGGGCCCGTCGCTCGCGTTCGCGCGCGACCACCACGTGACGTGGATCTCGACGCGCCCGAGCGGCACCTACCTCTACGCAGCCGCTGGTGGCGAGGACATGACGACCCAGGTCCGGTCGATCGAGCGCTCGCCGATCGCGGCCGACGGCTCGTTGGGGCCTTGGGAGACGATCACCGGCGACCCAAACACGTCGGGGCCGATCCTGGCCACGACAGACGACACTGTCATCTTTGCCGGCGGCTACCGCGGCCTGGCGCAGGCGACGCGAACCGTCGACGTCTACGCGATCGACGATGCCGGTGAGATGGTGGGCCCGACGGCCGGGCCCCTGATGATCGACACGCGGTTCCACGGCGCGGGGGTCCTGGTGAACGGCTGGGTCTACGCGACCGGTGGCGTCGATGTCACCGGCACCAGCCTGCAGACGGTCGAGCGCGCACAGCTCGGGCCGGGCACGCTCGGCGCGTGGGTCGCCGACACCCCGATGCTCGATCGGCGAAGCCACCACGGCCTCGCGACCGACGGCAAGCACCTGTTCGCGACCGGCGGGCTCGAGCGTATCGAGAACGACTTCGGCAACGACACACCACGCACCGACGTGCTCCGGACCACCGTGCTCGAGGACGGTTCACTCGGTCCGTGGGAGAGCATCTCGACGCTGCCCGAGCCCATCGCGGTCCATTCGTCGTTCGTGCACGCCGGCCAGCTCTACATCGTGAGCGGGCTGCACATGGACTCGAGCCATTTCACCGAGTCGGTCAGCCGCGCGACCATCGCCGACGACGGCAGTCTAGGGGCCTGGGAGACGCTGCCGGTCGAGCTCCCGATGGCGCGGGGACACACGCACCAGACGCCGATGCACCAGGGCATCCTCTACTCCGTCGCGGGGCACGATCACGGAATGTCACAGATCGAGGTCTTCTTCGCGCGATTCGAATGACGCGCCGTCTCGCAACCTCGCCACATCGTTTCCTTCTTGCCGCAGCGCGAAAAGATCTCTCCACAGGTGCTCGCTGTGGGTTGCGGCACGCGTCCGCCCAAGGTGTCATGTCCATGTCGGGAGGGCGGCATGAGCAGTTGGAAGACAAGACATCCGCTCGCTGAAGCGGGACCGAGCGAGGCGATCGAGCCGCACGGGCTGAAAGGCCTGCGGACGACGCGGTTGATCCTGGTCGAGGACGGGGCCGACTGGCCGGTCCTCGCGTCGGCTCGCCCGATCGAGACGATGGTGATCGCCCAGAGCGGCGACAGCTACGCCGCCTTCGCGGCGCGCACGATGCGCAAGCTGTCGACCATCGCCAGCACCGATCGGTCGATCCGCGCCGCGCTCATCGCCGTCGACTCCGGCCCGACAGACCGCGCCGAGCTCTCGATGAAGACGTGCGGCCGCGCCGAGATCGCGCGCACGGTGGCGGCGCACATGCGAACGACGGGCGGGGGTGAGATCGTGCTGTTCGCACCGCCCGCGGTCGAGAGCCAATCGCGCTACGCGCTCGTGGCGCTCGCCGACGCGCTGCTCGCCGAGCTGGCGTCCGACGACCTCGGCATCTCGCTCCAGTTCGGGCTGCCCAAGCCGGCGCCGCGGTCGAGCGTGGGCCGGCTGAAGAGCAGCACGCGCATCAAGCGCGTCGCGGGGTGATCAGGCGCGCCGCGTGCCCTGCCCGGCCGTCTTCGCCTTCGGCCGCCGCGGCGGTGGGACCGCGAGCGTGGTGCCGCGACAGAGCGTGGCGCCGCACCGGCAGGGGTAGAACGCGCGGTCGGCCTTCGTCGGCTTGCGCTCGATCGAGAACGCGTAGTCGTACGAGAGCTCTTCGCCCGCCTCGATCGTGCGCGTCGCATAGATGAACACGCGCAGGTCGTCGTACTCGATCGACTCGCAGTTGGGCTCGCAAGAGTGGTTGATGTAGCGCGACTCGTTACCGCCGACGCCGGCGTCGATGGCGAAGCCATCGCCCACGCCGAAGAGGAACGTGTGGTGGTGCCGCATGCGCTTGTCGTCGTAGCGGCGGGACGCCTCGTCGTCGTCGATGAGCTCGCCGACGTACTCGGCGACGCGGGTGCCCTTGCGGATTCGCCTGGTCGCGAACGCGCCAAGGCCATGGATCGATGATCGACGGATTTCGAAGTACGGGGTCTTACCTGCTGGCATCGGGGCGGTCTCTACCGCAAACTCGGGCGGTGTGCGACCTCGGCGATCACGCCGGCGCGGCGCCGCAGCACGCACCTTACGGCGCAGGTCCCGTTGTGGCACGATGGCTCGGTGGACGAACGTCGCAAGCACGCGAGGCTCCCTGTTTCGATACCCGTAGCGGTCGTCTACCCGGACGACACCCGGCTCGACACGTCGTGTCGCGACCTGAGCCTCGGGGGCACGTTCCTCTGGGCCAAGCGCAGCGTGCCGTTCGGCGAGCGGGTCACGGTCTCGTTCCGCCTCCCCGGCTTCGAGGCCGACACGATCGTCGCTTCGACCGTGCGTTGGTCGACCCCCGACGGCATCGGCGTTCAGTTCGACCCGATGGGGGCGCGCGAGACGGCGGCGCTGCTCGCGCTCTTGAAGGCGTAGCGCGGCCTGCATTCGAAGCGCAGAGCGCTGCACAACCCCACGCGGGCGGGCGATCGACGATCCAGGGGCAGAGCCCGGGTTTGTGCACCCCGCGTGCAGCGGGGAGGTGGCACACACGCTGCAACGGCGCTCGGGTCCGGTACAGTCGGACCCCCATGGCCACTTACTACATCAACGAGGCCTCGTTTCAGCTGCCCGAGGCCGAGTTCATCGACAAGACGGTGAACGTCCTCGAGACGAAGACCGCCTCGGGCGGCGAGCTCGGCATCGTCATGAGCCGCACGAGGATGCCGCGAGACAAGACGCTGCGGCAGATGGTCGACGAGCACATCGCCGAAGAGAAGCGCGCGTTGCGCGCGTACTCGGTGCTCTTCGAGCGCGAGATCCAGATCGCCAACGTGCCCGCGATCGAGGTCGGCGTCCGCTGGCGCATCGACAGCGGCATGGTCTACCAC
>CALKVR010000676.1 GCA_938004815.1 uncultured Polyangiaceae bacterium
TCGGCCTGATGAAGGCGGTCGAGCGCTTCGATCACCGTCGCGGCTACCGCTTCTCGACGTACGCGTCGTGGTGGATCCGGCACGCCATCAGCCGCGCCCTCGCCGACAAGGGTCGGGCGGTCCGCATCCCGGTCCACATGCTCGACACCTACAACCGGGTCGCGCGTGCGACGCAGTCGTTCATCGCGCGCATGGGCCGCGAGCCGTCGCTCCAAGAGCTGGAGAAAGAGACCGGCGTCCCCGCCGAGAAGCTCGACAAGGTCCGCGACTTCATCGCCGAGACGCCCTTCTCGCTCGACCGCCCGGTCGGCGACGAGGACGGCCGCAAGTTCATCGACTTCCTCCAGGAAGAGGACGCGCTCTCCCCGTTCGACCACCTCGCGAGCTCCAACTGGAGCCAAGAGGTGCGGCGTCTGCTGACGACGCTGTCGCCCATCGAGAGCCGCATCCTGCGCTGGCGCTTCGGCCTCGACGACGAGGACGAGCTCACGCTCAAAGAGATCGGCGACAAGTACAACCTGTCGCGCGAGCGCATCCGGCAGCTGCAGGAGCAAGCTCTCGGGAAGATCCGCCGTCAGATCCGCGATCAGTATTGAGGGCTGGCGTTTTTCGCCGATAGCTTCGCGCTGTGCTGTCCTTGGGGCCGGGGCCCCAGCCCCGGCAGGCGGCGGCGAGCGTGCTCGCGTACTTCAGTACGCTTCGCGCGACTCGCCACCGACCTCGCTCGCTCTAGGCGAAAACCACTCAGCCCTCGGTCGGGTCATTCCAGGCTTTTCGCGAGACGAACGACCGCCTCATCGATGGCGTCGCGCGCGGGGGTTGTTTTGCCCGGGGTCGTTTGGACGAGGAACGAAAAGGCGACCCTCGGCTTGCCCTTGCCGTCGAGGATGTAGCCCGAGAGGGCGACGCTCTTGGCGAGGGTGCCGGTCTTGGCGCGGACGCTCCGCTGGTCGCGGAGGGGGCGCAGGCGGCTCCTCAGGGTGCCATCGACGCCGCCGATGGCGAGCGACGCGAGGAGCTCTGGGCCGAGGCGTGGATCGCCGTTCGCCGACGCGAGCAGGGTGGCGACGGAACGCGCCGACGCTCGGTTGGCGTCGAAGAGGCCCGAGCCGTTCACCACCTTTTCTCCGGAGCCGAACGCGCTGCGGGCGCGGAGCACGCCCTCGACCGCCTTTACCGCCGCCTCGGGCGTGGGGTCGCTCGCCGCCGCCGCGCCAGCGGCGCGGAAGAGCATCTCGGCGGTGAAGTTGTCGCTGTCCTTGCCCAGGAGGTGGACCAGCTCGCCGACGGGGGCCGAACGGTGCAAGGCGAGGGCGCGCTTCTCGTCGGCGCCGCCGAGCGCGACCTCTGCGGGCGCGGCGATGCCTTGCTGGCGCAGGACCTCGAGGAGCGCGTAGCCGGCGAGCTTGCGCGGGTCGTCGACCCGGCGCGTGTAGACAGCGGATCGGCTGCCCTCGGGGATGGTGCCGGAGAGGCGCGCCTCGAGGCGATCGCCCTTTGCCGCGAGGGAGAGCCCGACCCGCTCCGCCGCGTCGGGCTTGCCCGTCTTTACCTCTCCGGCGATCGAGACGAAGCCCGCCGGCCGGGTGGTGACGGTGGCCGGCTCACCGGCCTTGGCCCCCGGTCGAACGGTGAACGTGACGGTGTTGCGCTCGATCGACACCGCCGCGACCGGCGCGCGGAACGCGGCCCACTCGTCGGGCTGCTGCTCGAAGGCGGGCGGGACGTAGCGCTCGTCGAAGTAGCTTTGGTCGACGAGCACCGCGCCGACCTCGGTGACGCCTGCGTCCTTCAGCTGCCCGACGAGCGCGCCGAGGTGGGCCATCTCCAGCCCGGGGTCGCCCGCGCTCCGCAGCACCAGGCGCGAGACCCGGCGCCCCTCGACGTCGCCGTAGAGCCCGCTGACGAAGCGATGCTCCGCGCCGAGGAGCTCGAGCGCCGTGACCGCGGTCGCGATCTTGGCGTTCGACGCCGGGTTCAGCGCCGTGCCCTCGCCCGACGACGCGACCATCGCCCCCGTCTCCAGATCGACGACGGCTGCGCCCAGCTGCGCGCCGTCGCTCTCCAGA
>CALKVR010000677.1 GCA_938004815.1 uncultured Polyangiaceae bacterium
GCCCGAGCCAGGCCCGCGTGCCCGCCGCTCTCGGCCCGGCTCGAGAGGCCGGACGATCTCGAGCCCGCGACTGCGCCGTTCGATCCGGTGCGCGTGCCGATCGAGCGGGTGGAGACACTCGACGGATTCTACCGCGCGCTCGCTCGGCTCTCGCGTGGCAGCTCGGGCGACCACGTGCGCATCGCGGTGTTCGGTGACTCCAACCTGACGATGGACCTGACGAGCGGCCGGCTGCGACGCGCGCTGCAGCTGCGCTTCGGCGACGGCGGTCACGGGTTCGTCGCGCTGGCAAAGCCCTGGAGCCACTACCGCCACATGGACGTGAAGCACGACGTGATCGGGGGCTGGCACGCCTACGCGATCACCACGTCACCGACCGGCGACGGGCTCTACGGCCTCGGGGGCATCGCGGTCGAGAACCAATGGCAGGGCGCCCGCACGTTCGTCGCCACCGCCGACGCCGGCGCCCCAGTGGGCACGAGCGCCGAGCGGCTGCTCGTCTATTCGCTCGCGCGGCCGCGCGGCGGGATGTTCGATGTCCGCATCGACGGCGCCGTCGCAGGGCGGGTCGACACCTTCTCGCCCTCGCCGCGCCTCACCGAGTCGCGCTTCGAGGTCGAGGCCGGGCCGCACACGCTCGAGGTCGTCTCGTCGAGCCCGCACGTCGTGCGCGTGTTCGGGGCCGCGCTCGAGACCAAGCGACCCGGCATCGTGGTCGACTCGTACGGCGTCGGCTCCCTCAACACCAAGACCATGGCCAAGCCGAACCCCGAGCTGTCGCGCGAGATGCTGCGCGCGCGCCGGTACGATCTCTTGATCCACATGACGGGCGCGAACGACGTCTTCACGATGGACGCGGTGCCGGAGGCGCTCCGGAAGATCCTGGAGCTCCAACGCGAAGCGCTACCGAGCGCGTCGATCCTCCTCGTGACGCCAGCGGATAGGGGGCGGCGCGAGTCGTTTCGGCCGACCCTGCGCGTCGTCGATCAAAGGAGAGAGCTCGCGACGCGAGAGGGCGTCGCGCTCTGGGACCAGTTCGCGGCCATGGGCGGCTCGGGCTCGATGGCTCGCTTCGTGAAAGAGGGCATGGCCTTCGGGGACGCGGTGCACTTCAACGAGCGGGGCGGCGCCTTCGTCGGCGACCGCCTCGCCGACGCGCTGCTCGACGGGTTCGCCGACTACCTCGCGGCGCACCCCGAGGCGGGCTGCCACGAGCCGCTCGTCGCCGGCCCCTTCTGAGCCTTGCCGAGAGGTCAGGGCGCACGCCAGGGCTCGAGCTCGGCCAGGCGAGGCCAGGCGAGATCGCGCGGTGAGAGGACCGGCTCGGGGAGCGGCCAAGGGACGCCGATGGCAGGGTCGTCCCACGCGAGCCCTGCCTCCTCGGACGGCAAGTACTCGGAGCCGAGCTTGTAGGCGACCTCGACGTCGTCGGTCAGGGCCTGGTAGCCGTGGGCGAAGCCGGCCGGCAAGAAGAGGAGCTTGCCGTCACCCTCTTCGAGCCGCCGCGCCACGAACCGGCCGAACGAGGGCGAACCGGCCCGGACGTCGACCGCGACGTCGAAGGCGGCGCCGCGCGTGACCCGAACCAGCTTGCTTTGGCCGGGGCGGCGCTGGAAATGCAAACCGCGGAGGGCGCGCTGCGCCGATCGGGCCGCGTTGTCTTGCACGAATCGGAACGGCAGCCCGAGGCGCTCGAAGGTCGACGCTCGGAACGTCTCGACGAGCCACCCGCGCGGGTCGCGGTGCACGTCGAGCTCGATCTCGAGGACGCCCTCGATCTCGGTGGAGAGGACCTTCACGCGTTTCCTTCTATCATCGGGCGCCATGGCCGCGCCGCGCGAACAGTCCGAGCGCCTCCTCGCCGGGAGCGCCGATCCGTCGTTCCACCCCTTCACGCCGCTCTTCGCGCTCGAGCCGCTGGCCGACCGGGTCGCGTTCGTCTCCAGCTTCGCCAACGTTCTCGCGATCGACACCGACGAGGGCTTGGTCCTCGTCGACGTGGGGAGCTTCTTCTTCGCCAAGATGACCAAGGAGCTCGTCAGAGCGTTCACGCCACGGCCGCTCCACAC
>CALKVR010000678.1 GCA_938004815.1 uncultured Polyangiaceae bacterium
TCGAACCGCCCGAGGAGACGCTCGATAGCGGCGACCGACGCGACGATCGCCGGCGTGAGCTCGAAGGGGGGACGGTAAGCCACCAGCCGATAGTATCATTTGATACTATCAACGCCGTCCTTGGCTGACGGCCCGTCGTGCTCAGGCGATCGGCACGATGCGCACCGGCTCGTCGTAGAGGGCGCCGCCCTCGCCGAGATCGGTCAGCGACGCGCGGGTGATCGCGTTGGCGGCCGAGCCGCCTTCGAGCCAGCCGCCCTTGGGCAGCAGAGCGACGTCGCGCCGCTGCCTCGGGTCGTGCCGCAGCCGCACGGTGATGCTCCCGATGGCGGACTCGAGCTTGCAAACGGTACCGTCATCCATCCCGGCGGCGGCATCGGGGTGCACCGTGAGCTCGAGCGGCAGCTCGGGGGGTCGCGCCCACTGCGACGACTGCGACTTGGGCGTGCTCACGCTCGTCAGCAAGAGCGGGAACGCTGCGCTCGGCGCGGGCGGCGGCGCGGGCGCCTCACCGATCAGGCTCGCGCGGCCGGTCGCGGTGGGAAAACGCCGGCCTTCGAAGATGACGCGCGCCGCGAGCGGGTTTCTCACCGGCCCCGCCTCGAGCGTCTCGAGCGTCACCCCCGCGGGCACGAGCTTGGCCTGCAGCATCCGCCGCTGAAAATCGCGCGCGCTGCCGGCGACCGCGTCACCGAGGCCGACGCGCTCGGCGACGAGCTGCACGATCTCGAGGTCGGACTTTACCCCTGCGGGCGGCGGGACGACCGGCCGCACCACCCCGAGCCAGTGGTGACCGTACGCGCCGAGGATGTCGTCGTCCTCGAGCAGGGTCGTCGTCGGGAACACCACGTGGGCGCGCCGCGCCGTGTCGGTGAGGAACGAGTCGACGACCACCACGAGCTCGCGCGTCTCGAGCGCGCGCGCGTTGGTCGCGCTGTCGGGGAGCATCGCGACGGGGTTACCGGCCGTGATCCACACCGCGCGCACGGGCGGGTCCGACGCCTCGAGGATCTCGCGACCGAACAGCGGCTCGCAGATCGTCCGCGCGGGCGGCTTGCGGCCACCGAGCGTCGTGTCGAACGCGCCCCGGCGGCGAAAGTAGAACGACACGCCTCCGCCCGAGATCCCGACGTTGCCGGTGATCAAACCGAGGGCGTCGAGCGCGCGCACGATCGCGCCGCCGTTGCCGCGCCGGCCCATGCCCCACCCGACCAAGATCGCGGCGGGCCTATCGGCGAGGCGCCGCGCCAGATCTTCGGCCGCCTCGAGCGCGACGTCCGCCTCGGCGCACCATGCCAAGGCGGACTTCGAACGGACGAGCGCGGCGTACGCGTCGTAGCCGTCGCAATACGAGGGCGCGTCGGCGTCGCCCCAGCCGCGATCGAGCACCAACCGCGCCACCGCCATCGCGAGGGCGAAGTCGCCGCCCGGCCGCACTTGCACGAAGCGATCGCAGATCGACGCGGTGCGGTTGTGCACCGGATCGACGAGCACGAGCTCGGTGCCGCGCGCCTTCGCGTCCTTCAGGACCGTGAGCGTGTGCGGGCTCGAGGTGAAGACGTTCTTGCCCCAGAGCACCACGTGCTTCGCGTTCAAGAGATCGAAGAGATCGCTCGAGTCGCTCACGCCAAAGTCGAGCGTCTGCGCCGCCTCGCCCGCGCCCGAGCAGATGTCGCCGCGCTTGACCGTGCACGGGCCGAGCGCCTCGAAGAAGAGGTCGACCGCGTGCTTCAAGAGGCCGAGCGAGCCGCCGCTCCGGTAGTGAAAGATCGCGGCCGGCCCCGACTCCTCGCGGATCGCGAGCAGGCGCTCGGCCACGAACCCCACCGCCTCGTCCCACGACACCGGCACGAGCGCGCCGCCCTTGCGCATCAGCGGCTGCGTCAGCCGATCGGGCGCGTACTGCGTCTCGAGGAACTGGTTGGTGCGCCAGCACAGAAAGCCGCGCGTCACCGGGTGATCGGGGTCACCGCCGATCTTGGTGATCCGCCCGCCCTCGACGGTCGCGACGATGCCGCACGAGTCGGGGCAGTCGCGGTTGCAGATCGTCTTGTGGAGACTGGACCCAGGTGCAGGTGCAGACACGCCCGAAGCCTAGCCTGCCCGAGCCGAACCTGCCGGAGTGGCCGCCGCGCCGCAGGTCGGGTAAAGGAGCGCCAGCGCGATGGCAGCCGACTACTCCGACAAGCCGTTTTACCTCCAGTACCCCGCCGCGACCGCCACGATCATCACGATCGTGATCGCCGGCTCGTTCATCTACGCGGTGGTCGCAGGCGGCACGTCGGGTCACCACCCGCCCGCCGCGCACGGCTCGAGCTCGGCCGCCCACGCGGGCAGCGCTGCGCCGGCCGCATCGGCGGCGAAGCCGCCCGCGCCCTGACCGGCTACGCTCGCCGGTCGTGTACCAGCTTCGAAAGCCGCACGGCGATCTCGCGCCGTGGATCGAGCACTACTGGTTCGTGACCTCGGACCGCGGCCCCGTCGACATCCGCGTCGACGTCTTCGTCGATGGCCGCGCCGACCTCATCTTCAACTTCGGCGTCCCTTACGCGCGCGAGGTGATCGGCGGCGAGAAGACCAAGCACGCGCGCTCGAACCTCGACGCCCAGCGTGTCGTCCCCATCCGCATCCTCCAGCGCGGGCTCGTTCGCATCGCCGGCGTGCGCTTCCGCCTCGGCGGGCTCGGCCCCTTCACCCGTGAGCCCCTCGCGCCGTTCACCAACCTCACCCCCGCGCCATCGGCCGTGCTCGGCGCCGGCGCGCGCGCCCTCGACGCCGCCCTGAAGGCGACCACCGACGTCGACGCCCAGGCGCGCCTCCTCGACACCTTCTTTCTCGAGCGCCTCGCCGTCGACGACGCCCACGCGAGCTTCGCCGCCGCCCTCGATCGGCTCACGCGCACCGACGGCAACGCCACCGTCGAAGAGATCGCCAAGACCGCGGGCGTCTCCAGCCGCCAGCTCGATCGCCTCTTCGCCCGCTACCTCGGCATCGCCCCCAAGGTGGCGGCGCGCATCCTCCGGTTTCAGCGCACCATCCGCGGCCTCATGCAAGACCCAAGCGGCTCGCTCGCCGAGCTAGCCGTCTCGGCCGGCTACTTCGACCAGGCCCACTTCATCAAAGACTTCAAACGCCTCTCCGGCGGTGTCCCCCGCGGCTACCGCGGCTACTACCCGCCCGAGAGCCCCACCGACTTCGCCCCCAACGTCGTCGTGTTCTTACAAGACGCCGCCCCCCGG
>CALKVR010000679.1 GCA_938004815.1 uncultured Polyangiaceae bacterium
CAGCATCCTCGCCGATCCCCGCGACAAGGGTATGCAGACGAGGCTGAACGAGCTCGTGAAGATGCGAGAGGCGTTCCGACCGTTCGCGCCGAGCGTCCTCGAGGAGCACGCCTCGACCGTGCTCGACCTCCCGCGCCCCGACCCGTTCATGTCGACGACCTGCGCGGTGAAAGACGGCCTCGACCTCCCTGCGATCACGCACGTCGATCGCTCCGCGAGACCCCAAACCGTGAACGCCGAGACGTCGCCGCGCTACGCGGCCTTGATTCGCCGCTTTCACGCGCGCACGGGTTGCCCCCTGCTCGTCAACACCTCGTTCAACGTCCGCGGCGAGCCGCTGGTGTGCTCGCCGGTCGACGCGATCAACTGCTTCGCGCGCTCGGGGATCGAGGTGCTGGTGCTCGAAGACTTCATCATCGACCGCGAGCAGCTCCCTGCCGGTTGGAGCGAGGCGATCGCGGGCGACTCGGTGTTCGAGCTCGCCGAGCGCGACGCCGGGAGCGGCGGCGCCCTCTACACGTTCATCTGACCATGGCGGCGCGCACGACGTACCCGACGCGAGCAGGCGATCCCGAATGGGACCGGCGCGAAGCCGCCACGACACTGGCCGAGTCTTTCGACGCCGACGCGGCCGCGCTGACCACGGTTCGACTGCTCCAATCGACTACCCTCCTCGCCCCAAAGAGCGCGGCGTTGCCTCCGGCGACGTGGCCCGAGGGCGAAGCCGAGGCGATCGGTCTCTGGACGCCCGACGCCGAGGGCGCCGGGGACGCCGCGCGGCTGGTGTGGCGACGCACCTTCGATGATCCCTCGAAGCCCCCGGACATCGTCGAAGCCGAGCCGGCCGTTGGCGTGACGCGTGTGTGCCTCGTCGGCGAATCGGCGGCCCAGGGGCTCTTCTACGCTCCCCATTGGTCGCCGGCAGAAGCCCTGCGCGCGCGGCTGGGCCCCCCGGATGTGTCGCGGCACGAGATCATCGACTGCACCGCTCCCGGCATCGGATGGGTCGAGCTGCTGCACCTGGCCCGGGCCGCCATGCAGCTGCGACCCCACGTGCTCCTGTTTCTCGCGGGCAACAATTGGGTGTTCTGGCGGCAAGTGGGGTCGCTCGCGCGTCCTCGAAGCGCCACGACGTCTTGGTTGACTCGAATGGGAACGAAGCTCGCCACCGAGGGGAGCACCGCGTTGAAGGGCGTGGCCGACGCGGTCGTGTCCTCCACCATCGAGCGCGTGCTCGACCATTGCCAAGAGGTCGCGAGGCGCACACGGGTCCGCATCGTCTGGGCGATACCCGCCGCAAACCGCGCCGGCACCGAGATTCTCCATCCCGTCTATTGGCTACCCGACATGGGGGTTCGCGACTGGCACCGGGGCCTCGACCGCGCCGCCTCCGCGCTGGCTTCGGGTGACTTCACCTCCGCAGAGGCGCAGGCGCGGGGCATGATCACGCTCGACGGTGGCGCGTGTGCGACCTCCTGGCACCTGCTCGCACGCGCGTTGCACGGCGCCGGGCGCTCCGCCGAGGCGACCGCGGCCTCGGAGGCGGCCGTCGACGCGTCGGGGTGGAGCGACTACCACCGCCTCTCCGGCATTTCTGCGACCATGCGCGCAGCCCTTGCGAATGGTTGCGAGCAACGGGGCTTGCCGCACGTCGATCTCGCGAACGTGCTCGAAGCAGAGGCCGGGCCCGACCACGAATCCTGCTTCCTCGACCATTCTCACTTCTCGTCGCGAGGCATCGACCTCGTTTCGAACGCGCTGGTCGATCTGCTCGGCCAGACGGCCCGAAACGTCGCGCCCGCCCCGGATCCGAAGCTGGAGGCGAGCGCGCGGCTGCAGGCAGCGCTCTACGATCTCTACGCGAATCAACCGGTGGTCGGCGCCGTCTCCACGCATGTCGTCGGCCTTCTGACCGATGCCATCTCGCTCGATCCGACGGTCATGCCACGCCTCTGCGATCACCTCAAGGCGCGGTTCCAGAGCAGCACGAGCTACCTGTCCCGCGCGCGCTTCGCGGACCTCGACGCCCGCTACCCATTGCCCGAGGGCAACTGGGGTCGCTGGACGCTGCCTGCCCTCGAGCTCGAGGCCTTGCGCGAGGTCGAGCGCTCGACGCGGCTCGAGGCGTCGTTGCGCGCATCGCTGCGAGCTGCGCTCGACGACGTCGAGGACGCTGCCATCGCCGCGAACCAGCCTCCGCCCTCAGGCCTCGAGCTGGCGACGCCGAGATACACCCTTCCGCGCGGCCAGCTCCGAAGCGGCGAGCACCCGTGGCTCGACGCCACCGGCATGGAGCCTCGACCTCGGCTGTTCCGAGCAAGGCTGCCGGCGTCGATCTTCTGGGTCGTCACGAACGGCGATGTCGGGATGTCGCTCCGGGCCGTGCTGAGGGCGCCACACGCCGACGCCGAAGGCGCGCGCTTGCAAATCGCCGTCGACGGGCGCGCCATCGGCGAGCGGCCGGTCGGGGGCACGTGGTCCGAGATCGCGGTCCTTCTCGACAAGTCGCTGCTTCCGCGAGGTGTCCGGCGTGTCGAGATCCACTGGCCAGAGCTCGGCCCGGTCGGCGACGCGGCCCTTCGGCAGGCTGCCGAGCGTCTATCTCGCGCGATGCCTGCCGACATCTATCCTGTCTTCGGCGAGGTGTTCTCCGCGATCGTCACGCCCCAGAAAGGTCAACCATGAGCGAGCCCAGCGACGCATCCTCGCGCGCGTATGTCGTCCCCACGACCCTGCGCCTGAGGCCGACCCCATACCGAGCGCTCCAGGTGGATACGGAGCTGGCAGAGCCGGTCGGCGAGATCGCGGCCGAGCTGGTCTCGCTGTTCCTGCTCTTTTCGCGACCGCGCACGATCGCGGATGCCCACGCGGACGCGCTCCAGGAGTGGACGATCGAGCTCTCGGAGTTCACGGCCCTGGTCGAGGGTTGGGAGCGCCTCGGGTTCCTCTTTCGCGCCGACGCGGTGGATCTCACGCTCTCTCGGCTGACGGTCTTTCGTCGGGCCGTCGACGAGTTCTACGCAGCGGGCCAACCGGGCAAGTCGTTTCCTCTCCGATCCTCGATGCCGTCGCAGCGACCGCTGTTCTATTACCCGGGGCTCTCGAGCCGCGAGGTGCACGATCCGGCAGCGTTTCCGTGGGTCGAGGAGCTCGAGCGTTCGTTTCCGGCCATCCGAGCCGAGCTCCTCGCGCTGGTGTCGGCTGGAAACGAAATGGTCAGCGTCAACCAGGCCTACACGAGCGCCGGCGAGTGGGCGGCCGGCCATCTCTGGCTCTACGGGGAGAAGCACGAGGATGTGTGT
>CALKVR010000680.1 GCA_938004815.1 uncultured Polyangiaceae bacterium
CCGTAGAACGCCATCTGTCACCCGCCACCCAAGAGCATAGCCTCGAGCTCGCGATCCACCGCGGGGCCAAATGCTTGCTCGCCCCGCTCCCAGCGGTCGCGGACGGTCTCGTCGTCGAGCAAGAGGCGGAGAGCCGCGATGAGCTCGACCATGCGCCCGTCGCGTCGCGTCATGAAGAGCGCGCGGGACAGCCCTGCGGCGGCGGCGTCGGCGCCGATCCGCTGGGCCGGATAGTGGCGCACGAGGACCTCGCGTGCTGGGTTCTCGAAGGCCTCTCGGCACGCGTTCCGATCGAACGAGTTGGCGCCCGCGCAGTGGAGCGGCCGGTGCGCATAGCCGGTGCAGCGCCCGTCGACGAGGACCGGACAGGCTAGCTGGAGCGCAGCGCGGGCGTCCGCGCCGAGGCCGCGTGTGCGCGCGTCCGCGACGCGGACCCGCTCCGCGAACGCGGAGAAATCGCTCGGGGCGAGGCTCGCGCGTAGATGGTCGAACAGCGTCATCACTTCGGCGGGGGTGGCGATCACCTTCAGGTGGCAGCAAAAGGCGCAGCCCTCCTGGCAGGCGATCGGGGCCCCGGGTGGAAACTGGCGCGCCGCTTCGTCGATCACCTCGCCAAGCCACGCGAGCGCCTGGTCGGCCATCTCGGCGGGGGCCGCGCCCGAGGCCGCCATCTCGATGGCGCCGCGCTCGACCGCGGACGCGATCGCGTCCGGGCCGAGCCGACCGACGAGCGGGAGGCGACGCACCATGCGCGCCCGAGGCTATTTCACCGCAGCGTGAGGGCCGTGGGCATGATCGGCGTCGGCCGCCGCCTTGGTGTTCACGCTGAACTCGTGCGTGACGTCGTTCCACGCGCCGGGCACCGGCTTTCCGTCCTTGTCGAGCAGCGTCATCTTCAGCGAGTACTTGCCGTCGCGCGGGTTCTTGATCCGCCACGGCGACCACTCTTTGATGCTCACCTTCTTGCCGCCCTCGGCGCCCGGGCCGGTGAGGGTCGCGTCGATCGAGAATTTGCCGTCACCGAGCTCGGCGTTCACGAGATAGAAGTCGACGAGGATGCCCTCGGCCGGCGGCGGGCCGTCGTTGGCGCCCTTGGGCCGGCTGTAGACGAACGTGGGGTCGGTCGGCTTCCAGGTCGCGGTGCCCTTCTTGCCGACCCAGAAGATCTGCGCGGCGACGGGCGCGGCCTTGCCGACCGGCTTGACCGACTCGTGGGTCGGCCGGCTCGGGAACGCCACCACCACGTGCTGACCCTCACCGACGGTGTAGCTGGGGTCGAGGTCCTTGAGCTTGATCGGCGCCTTCGGATCGTCGATCCGCTTGTAGGGCCGGCCGTCGAGGATGACGTGCACGTGGTTGCCGCCCGCGGGCACCTCCCAACCTTTGAGATCCAACTTCACCTCGAAGTCGGCCGCCTTGTCGGCCGGGATCACCTGGTTCGCGGTCGGAGCCTTGATCGCGATCGTCGGCGCTTTCTCGGGCGGCGTCGCGGGCGCGCCGGCGACGAGCTCGAGCGGCGGGAGCTGAGCCTCAGGCGCAGCCGTGGGGGCCGCCGTCGGCATGACGATGGCGGTGTCGGTCGCCGGCGGCTCGGCCGTCGCCAGGTCGGGCTCGGGTTGGGGTTTGCTGCTGCAAGCGACCAGCAGCGCGGTCGCGAAGAGGGTCGTGTAGCGAGCAATCATGTCGCGCCTCCTTTGGCGGGGGCGACAGTCGACCGCATCGCGCGAACTGTCAACGGCTCGTTGCCGAAGCGAACGACGTCGTGGCCGTTCGCCTCGGCGAGGCGAAACTCGACAATCAGCAGGGGCCGCAGCCGGCGGTCATCGCGGCTTGATCCACACAGAGCGAATCCCACGACGTCGTGCAGCAGTACGAGTCGGCCTGGCACACCGCGCCGGCGCACGAACCGCACTCGGCGCCCATGGCCGCGCCGGTGTCGCATTCGTCGTGGCAGCTGCCCGAGCCGCAGTTGTCGGCGGCCTCGTCGACGCACACCTGGTCCCATTGGGTGGTGCAGCAGTACGAGTCGAACCCGCAGACCTCGGCCTCGCACGGGCCGCACGAGGGATCGAGCGGGCCGCCGACCGTGTCGGGATCGTGATCGCAGCTGCCGCTGCCGCCACCGCCGCCGCTCTCGGCGCAGTCGTTGAGCAGGCCGGGGCAGGGGAGGCAGACGCCGTAACCGGCGGCGACCGACTCGCAGTACATGTAGAGCTTGTGCTCGTTGTTGCCGAAGATCTGGTCGAACACGAACGCGAGCACGGCGCCGCCGACGCCGGGGAACAGCTGACCTGCGAGCGCGTCGATGTCGATGTCGGCGCAGTCGGTGTCCTCGCGGCACGGGACGCAGACGCCGCATGACACGTCGGCCAGGGTGATCGCGCCGCAGACGTTCATCGGGTACTGCACGAAGGCGTCGCCGATCGGCTGGCCGACGATCTCATCGGTGCCGAGCGCCTCACGGAGCGCCTCACCGACGTTGTAGTTGATGCCCGCGCCCGAGTTGACGCAGTCTTGATCGGTCGAGCAGGTGTTCGTGATCTGGTTGTAGGGAGGCGGGAGCGCGAGGGCGCCCTGGCCCAGATCCGAGCAGCCGGTCGCGTTCGGCCCGCACGTGCCCATCGAGGACCCGAGCGGGATGTGACAGGTGTTCTGCATCCCGCCGCAGCCCGCGCAGTCTTGGTCGGCGCCGCAGGTGCCGGGCGCCTCGAGCAGGCCGCACTGCTTCTGGCACGTGCCCGTCGTGAGATCGCAGGTCTCGCCGGCCGCGCACGCGTACGTCGCGCTGCACTCGGAGCACTTGTGGTTGTTGCAGGCCTTGGCCCCGCCGCACTGGGCGCAGTCGTTGTCGACGGTGCAGTCGGCCGCGCACGCCGGCGAACATTGCCCGTTCTTGCAGATGTCGGTCGACTGGCACTCGGACGTGTCGTTCTCGGTGCAGGCGGCGCACTGGCCGGTGGCGGTGTCGCAGACGAGGTGGGCCGGGTCGCAAGCGGCGCAGTCGCCGCTGTTCGTGCACGAGATCTGCGGGACGCCGTTCGAGTCGGTGGGACACTCGAGGCCCTCGGGCACGCAGTTGCCCCAGGACGAGCACACGTAGCCGGGCGGACACCCCGCGGCGCCGTCGCCGCACGCGACGCAGCGGCCATACTCTTCACCGGCCTCGATTCGGCACGTCGTCTTGTCGTCGGCGCAGCCTTCGCAGTGCGAGTCTTCGCGGCAGTTGTGGGCGATGCAAATCCCGTTGTTGCCGGTTTCGCCGCCGCTGCCGCTCGATGTCGTGCCGGTCGTGTTCGCCTCGTCGTCGCTGCACGCAGCCAGCGAAAGCGCGCCGAAGAGGGAGAGGCAAGCGACCGGAAGAACGTAGCGAAGGACCATCCCACCAAAATGCCAAGGCTCGGTCCGCATGACAAGAGTCGGCAGCCGTAATAGAACCCCCCCGCGAAAGCCGCGATGGCCGGTACGGGCGACTCGGACGATTGGGACGACGCGGAACCCTCGGGCGGGCTCGGCCCTGCGCGTCGCATTTCGCGCCGCCGCGTCGCCGGCGGGCTCGCGGTGGCGGGCGCCGTGATCGTGGCCGGAGGCGTCGTGGCGAGC
>CALKVR010000681.1 GCA_938004815.1 uncultured Polyangiaceae bacterium
TGTAGTAGAGCGAGGACAGGTGGGGCACGCTGGTCATCAGCACGAGCAGACCACCGAGGACGATCTGCGGGATGAGGGCGATGGGCGTGAGCGCCATGGCCGCCTCGCTCGACTGAACGACGGTCGACAGCACGAGGCCCAGCGCGACCGCGACAAGGGCGATCGCGACGAGCGCGCCGAGCTGCTGAGCGAATGCGGCCATCCCCCCGTGGAAGCCGAGACCGAAGAACACGATGCCGAGGAGCATCGCGCACTGGATCACGCAGAAAAAGGCGAGGAGCACGTACTTGCTCATCACGTAGTTGAACAGGCCCAGGTTCACCATGCGCTCGCGCAGGTAGATGGCGCGTTCGCTCACGATCTCGCGGGCCGCGTTCGACGTGCCGAACCAGACCGCCGACACGATCAAGAAGAACACGGCCGCGGTGTGATCGGGCGCGGTGGCCATCGACTTCAACACCTCGGCGCCCGTCTCGGCCGAGCCCTCTTTGCCGCCCTTGGCGCTGAGCTCTTGCATGGCGCCGAGGCACCACGCGGGCACGGTCGGTTTCTGTCCGCCGAAGACGGCCCAGAGGAGCACGCCGATGATGGGCGCCTGCGCGAGCATGATGATGAGGCCGCCCGTGTCGCGGACCTTGCACTTGAAATAGCGCGAGAGGAGCAGGCCAAACTGCCCGCTCGTCTGCGCGCGCCCAGGCGGTAACCCGTGCCCGCTCGAGCCCGCGCCGATCTCGCGCCGCCCCGAGTACATACGCCGGTAAATCGGGTTCGCGTCGTTCAAGAACTCGGACCGCCACTCCATCGCGGCGAGCTTTCTCGCCTCGCCGCGCGCGACGTTCGGGTTCTGCGCGCGAAGCCGCTCGAAGATGGGCCGCTCGCGGACCGCGAGCATGTCGAACATGTCGCGCGGGTTGTCGATGTCGTTGCGGTGGCCCTGGCGCTCCTTGAGCGACCCGAAGAACTTGTACGCGTCGTTCGTGGGGCCGAAGTACATCGGCACGCCGCCGTAGCCCATCACCAGGCAGTGCGTGAACTTCTCGAACTCGTCCTTGGCCGGCTGATGGATCGTCATGATGATCGTCTTGCCGGTCGCCTTGGTCAGGTTGGCGAGGAGCTCGATCAGCGCGGTGGTGTCGTCGGCGGCGAGGCCCGAGGTGGGGTCGTCGAGGAACAGGATGACGGGGTCGGTGACGAGCTCGAGCGCGATGTTGACGCGCTTGCGCTGCCCGCCCGAGAGCACCTTTTTCTCGGGCTTGCCGATCATGAGGTTCTTGACCCCGTCGAGGCCCAGGTCTTTCAGCGTCTGCTCGACGCGCTGGTCGATCTCGTCGTCGCTGTAGTCGGGGGGCAGGCGGAACTTGGCGCTGTAGCGCACCGCCTCGAACACCGTCAGCTCGGGGTGGACGAGATCGTCTTGCGGCACGTAGCCGATCGAGCCGCGCAGGGTGTCGTAGATGTTGTAGAGGTCTTCGCCGTTGATGCGGACGATGCCGCTCGATGGCGGCAGGTACCCGTTGAGGGTCAAGAGGAGCGTCGTCTTGCCGGCGCCCGAAGGGCCCATGAGGGCGATCATGTCGCCGGGCAGCGCCTTGAACGAGACCTCTTCGAGCAGGCGCTTCATCTGCGAGGTGTTGTCGCGATCGGGCACCTCGAGCACGAGGCTCCACGCTTCGATCTCGTAGAGCGGCTTGCCCGCCCACCGATCGGCCGCGTACTCCTCTTGCACGACGTCGGCGGCGCCGGTCGCAGACACCTCGATCTGCAGCGGCATCGGGCCGATGTAGATCTTCTCGCCGCTCTGGACGGCGACCTTTTGCCCGGGCGAGATGCGTTGGCCGCGGACGTAGGTGCCGTTCGCGCTGCCGCGGTCCTCGATGTAGATGTTGCCGCTGACCTGGTGCAGGAGCGCGTGGCGGCTCGACACCTGCGGGTGCTGAATGACGATATCGTTATCGGGGGTTCGGCCGATCGTGCGCACCGGCTTCTGCCCGGCGCCGAACTCGAGGTGGCCGAGGATCGTCTTGTTCTTGCGCGGGGCAGGCGCGCCGGCCGCGGGCGCCCCGCCCATCTGACCGGCAGGCACGGCGGCCATGGTGCCGGGGCTCATCTGGCCGGGCTGCATCACGCCCTGCGCGGAGACGGCGGCCATCGTGCCGGGGTTCATCTGCCCCGGCTGCGGAACGCTCGCCGCGGAGACGGCCGCCATGCTCCCGGAGTGTGCCGCGCCGGGGGCGGGGACGAGGGCCATCGTGCCCGGGTTGGCGACGCCCGGCTGCATCGGCTGCTGCATGGGCTGCTGCATCGCCTGCGGCACGGGCTGGCCCTGCATCGACTGGGCGACGGGCTGCCCGGGAGAGACGGGCGGCATCGACGCGGAGTGACCGCCCCCAGCCTGCGCGGCGGCGTGGGCGAGCTGGCCGAGCAGCGACACCGGCATGGGGACGGGGCCGAACGCGATGATGCCGTTCGGGTCGATCGGCGTCGGCTGGTTCGGGTTGATCTTGGCCCGGCTCGTGCCGACGAAGGTGCCGCTCGTGGAGCCGTGATCGAGCACCATCATCCGGTCCATCATCACCGTCGCGTGCTGGCTCGACACGCTCGGGTGCTGGATGACGAGCGAGGCGCGCGCCGGATCGCGGCCGATGACGTGCTGCCCGCGCTGCGCGGGGGCCTGACCGACAGCGAGCACCATGAGCACGATGGCCGGGTGGCTGAGGGGGACGCTGACGTTGGCGATCGCGAACGCCGTCCGGAAGTCGAATGGCACCTGCTCGGCGACCTGGAGCGGGCGGACCTGCCCGGCCTGCGCCTGGGCGGTGACGTGGGCCGCCGACGGGATGAAGAGCAGCTTGCCGCCGCCCTGGTGGACGATGCGTGCGTGCTCGGGCATCACGCCCGGCGCCTGAAGGACGACGTCACACGTGGGACCGGAGCCGATCGTGATGCTCTGCTTGCCGAAGCCGGGGATCATGAGCGGGCTATCGAAATAGCAGCGAACGAGACGCGGCAGACGAAAAAGGCGACGTGACCCTGCTCGATGGCGGCGGGCGCCGCCATTTCGAGAGAAAGCTCACCGCAAGAACACGGCCCAGACGATCGCCATGATGACGATCGCGACGACGAAGCTCACGGCCAGGATCAAAAAGAGCACGCTCCCGCCGTGACCTCTCGGAGCGCTCGAAGGCACGCCGCCGAACGACGCCGCGTGCGCCATCCCGGCTGCCGCGGGCTGAGACGGCGTCATCGTCGGGGTGGGAAAGCCGCCGGCGCGGTGTTGGGCGCCGTGGGCGGGCGCCCCGAACCGCGCCGACGCGGGAGGCAGGTTGAGCCCCTGGACACCGTCGAGCCGGTAGCCCGCGAGCCCCGGGGCGGGCGTGTCGAGGGTGCTCGAGAGGGTCGGGCTGAGCGCATGCTGCTGAGGGGGCAGCGCGAGGCCTGGCGCGGGCGAGCCGCCGTCGGCGGGAGCCGACGCATGTGACAGCCGTGACGTGCCGTCGTGCGCCGTCGACGCGGGCTGCATCGGGATCGTCTCCATCCGCGGCCGACCGACGACGGTGTCGAGCTGCGGGGGCGGCAAGAGGCCCGGCCCCGACGCGAGGGGCTGGGGCCCATGCCCGTAGGCGACCCCGGGCCCCGAGCCCATCGCAGCGGGCGCCGCGGCGCCGGGAGCGGGGCCGATCGGAGCGGCGGCGACGACGGGCGCAGCCGCGGCTGCCCGGCGGCCGGCAGGTCGGGCATCGTCGTCGCCGGGGCCCCCGCGTGGGTCGTCGGCGCCTTGGTCTTGGACGGCGCGGTGTGGGTGACGCGAACGAGCTGGACGGTGATGTTGTCGTGCCCGCCGCGATCGTTGGCCAGGCGCACCAGCTGCTGGACCGCGTGGTCCAGGCCCCCCGACGCGAGCGCCTGCTTGGTCGCGCCGAGGATGTCCTTGTTGAGCGCGAGATCGGTGAGCCCGTCGCTCGTCGTCATGAGCAAGTCGCCCGGGAATAGCTCCATCGGCTCGGGCCGGATCTCGACCTCGACCTCGGGCTTCATACCGAGGGCGCGCGTGATCTTGTTCGCGTCGGGGTGACCGATAGCCTGCTCCTCGGTGAGGAAGCCGGCGTCGATCATCGCCTGGACCATCGAGTGATCGCGCGTCAGCGGGTAGATCTGGCCCGAACGAATGACGAACGCGCGGCTGTCGCCGACGTGCGCGACGTCGACGCCCGCGTCGTGCAGCAACATCGCCACGACGGTCGAGCCCGGGCGCACCTTGTTCTCGGGCGGGCCCCCGAGCTCGTACACGCGCCGGGCCGCCTCTTCGACGGCGCCCTTCAGCGCCTGCGCCGGCTTGGTGCCGTCACCCGCGAGCTCGATTTGCTCGAAGATCGTCTTGATCGCGCGCCGGCTCGCCTCTTGGCCGCCGTAGTGGCCACCCATGCCGTCGCAGAGGACGCACAGGTGACCGAACTTGGTGGTGGCGTAGCCACACGAGTCTTCGTTGATCTGTTTGTTGGGATCACGCCCCGGGTCGCTCAACTGAGCGACGTCGATCTTCAAATCGAGCGGCCTCGGGGTGGTGCCCATCTTTCGCGGTCGTCGGCTCTCCGGTTACTCCAGCGCCACGCTGAACTCGACCGGGCCGAAGCGAAGGATCGCTCCGTGCCCGACCGGCGTCCACGTGCCACCGGGGATACGCTGACCGTTGATCTGCGTGCCGTTGTTGGAGTTGTCGTCGCGGACCCAGAGCTGTCCGTTGTCGATCTTCAGCGTCGCGTGGGCGCCCGAGACGCGCGGCTCGTTGAGCAGGATCTGGCAGAGCGCGCCGTCGCGACCTGCTTTCATCTCCATGCCGGGGAGGACGGTGAAGATGCCGGCGCCGCCGCTGAGGGTGGCGCGCTGCGCGAACGCGGGCGCCGGGCCAGCGGGAGG
>CALKVR010000682.1 GCA_938004815.1 uncultured Polyangiaceae bacterium
GGGTAGCGCGAGCGTGAAGCCGCTGAGCCGCACCGAGCTGCAGCTCGCCCAGACCGGCGCGGCCGACACCGACAGCAGCAAGCAGGCCGACCGCGGAACCTTCCTGAAGGTCGCGCTCGGCGCGATGGTCGTGGGCGTGGCCATCGCCGGCCTCGTCTTCGGCATGGGCGCGCTCGGCTCCAAGAACATGGGCGACCGCACCGGCGCGCAGCCGTCGGTCGAGCCTCCGGTGACTGCGCCCCCGCGCACCACCGTCGCTCCTGCGGGCTCCGCGAGCGAGGTCACCGTCGTCCCATCGGGCGAGCCGGTAGCCAGCGCGGACGAGCCGCTGACGGCGCCCTCGGCCTCGGCCTCCGCGGCAGCCACGCCCACCGCTCCGCCGACGGTCCTCCCGCCTCGGCCGCCCAAGCCCCCAGGCACCGGCGCACCCAAGCCGCCGAAGGACCCGCCCAAGGACCCGCCCAAGGACCCGCCGAAGAGCGGCAACCCGCTCGACACACGGACCTGACCGCCGACATTTGCCTCGCGGCGCGTGGGGGGAGAAGATGCGTCTCGGATGCCCCCGCACCGAGCTTTCCGCCCCGTCTTCACCGTTTTGGGCCTCGCCGCTTGCCTGACGGCCACGTCGGCCGCGCACGCCGACCCTGCGGTGGCGGACCAGCTCTTCAAGCAGGCCAAGGAGCTGATGAAGGCCGGCAAGGTCTCCGAAGCGTGCGAGCGCTTTCGCGAGAGCTACGAGACCGACCCGGCCGTCGGCGCGCTCATGAACCTCGCCGACTGCCTCGAGCGCGACGGTCGCATCGCGAGCGCCTACGGCCGCTGGGGTGAAGCCGTCGAGCTGACGGGGCGCAAACAGGACGAGCGCGTCACGTTCGCTCGCGAGCGGCGCGACGCGCTCAAGCCGAGGCTCTCGTTTCTCACGGTGCAGGTCGCAGGCACCGGCGAGGGGCTCAGCGTCTACCGAGGCAACACCAAGCTCGCGCCCGGCGCCTTCGGCATCGCGCTCCCGACCGATCCAGGGCAGGCGGTCGTCCAGGTCGTTCGCGGTGACGCCGTGCTCTGGGAGCGAAAGATCGCGCTCAAAGAGACGGAGTCGGCGACGGTGCTCGTCGATCTCGGCGAGATAGCGCGGGTGAACCCGCCGCCCGTGAAGAAGCGCGTCGACCAACGCGAGAGCGGCTCCGGGCAGGGCGACGCGGCCGAGGTTCCGTTCTGGAACACGCAGCGGATCGCTGGCCTCGCGGTGATGGGCCTCGGCGTGGCCGGCGCGGCCGTCGGCTTCACGTTCGGCGGTCTCGCCTCCAGCAAGACGGGCGACATCGACGACGGCTGCACCAACGGCGACACCCGCTACTGCACCGCGGACGGTCAGAGCGCCGTCGACGAGGCGAAGCTCTTCGCCGACGTCAGCACCTACTCGCTGATCGCGAGCGGCATCGTCGCGGCGGTAGGCGTCACCGTCTTCGTGACGGCGCCGTCGGCCGCCGCCGAGCTCGAAGATCGCGCCACGGCGCCGGGTGTCCGCGTGGCCGTCACGCCCTTCGTCGGCCCCGACGGCGCCGGGCTCGGTGTGAGAGGCTCCTTCTGATGTTCGCGGTGGGGGGAGAGCGGCGGTGCCTGGCGCTCGCCCTCGCGCTCCTCGCGCTCGGCGGCTGCGCGCAGGTGCTCGGCCTGCCGGGTGACGACGAGCTCACGTCGATCGCCAAGGCATTCTGTCGTTGCGAGGGCCTCTCCGACGCGTGGCCGGGCGAGACGTGCGAAGCCCACGTCGAGGGTCGGCTCGCGAGCGCCGACCCCGAAGTTCGGCGCGCTTGGCTCGACCTGTTCACCGAGCAGAGCTGCGAGCTCTGCGACAACGACGCCGGCCGCGCGATCTGCGCGGGCTCGGCGCCGCTCTGCGTGAACACCGCGGGCGCGTGCGGGACGACGCAGGTGTGCTGCCTGGCCGACGGCGACAGCGTCTACTGCGGCGCGCAGGGGGTCTGCGTCGAGGACGCGGCCGGGTGCCTCCCCCCTCAGACCGAATGCGGCTCGGAGACACCGTGCTGCGGTGAGGCCGGCCAGCTCTCCGCCTGCCTGCCTTTCGGAGACGTTCAACGCTGCGTCGAAGCCTGCAATCCGCTCGAGCCCGGCAACTGCGCCGGCTGCTGCGCGCGAACGTCGTTCGTGGCGGATGGCCAGCAGAGCGAGCCGACGTCGCAGTGCCTGCCGCCCGGAAACGACTGCGAGAGCTTCTGCAACTTGGACGCTGGCGGCGACTGCGGGGCCGGTCGCGTTTGCGTCCCCACCGACCTCGCCGACCCCGAGACGCAAGTCGCCGTCACCATCGACGCTTGCCTCGAACGATGTCAGCCCCTGCTGGGACAACGCCCGGGCTCGCCCTGCACGACGACGCTGTTCGGCTTCAACGCCGGCTGCTGCGCGCGCGTGACCGGCCCCGACGGCGACCCCGACCTCGTGTGTCTGCCGTCTTTGGGCCTGGCCTGCTCCAACATCTACTGCGACGCCTCTGCCGCAGAGCCCGGCTGCGCGACGTGCGTGTCGAGCGCTCTGCCGGGCGGCGAGACCCTCGGCATGACCATCGACACGTGCCCGTGACGAGCAGCGCTACTTCTTGCTGGCACGACGCAGAGCCGCGGCCTCGATGGCCCCGTCGAGCGTAGCTCGGTCGTAGCCGACGATCGTCTTTCCATCGACGACGAACGTCGGCATGGTGCCCTGCGGGTTGAGCGACTCGAGGACGACCTTGTCGGTCGCGCTCTTCTCCACGTCGTACTCGGTGAGGGTGTAGCGCCGGCCCTTCAAGAACGTGCGGGCCGAGTCGCAGAGGCCGCAGTTCGATCGCGCGTACATCGTCACGGGGACGCCGCGCTTCAGCGCCTCGATCTGCTCGTCGGTCAGATCGGCAGCCTCGACCGGGGCCTCCGGCTTGGACGGGGAGATCGACGGGAAGTCGTCGCGCCGCCGGGGCGTCGGGGCCGGCTCGGGGCTCGCGGCCCCCGCGTCAGGCGGGGCCGGCGTGGTCGCCACCGCCGCCGGATCGGGCCCGGGGTCGTCCTTGCCGACCAGGTTGCTCAAGCGTTTGGTTGCGGCGTAGCCGAGCGCTCCCAGGGTGATCACCCCCATCACGACGACGATGATGACGACGGGGAGGTCGCTGCTCGTCTTCGCGACGGACGCCATCTCGCCGCGCTTGCAGATGATGCACCGGCCGTCGCTCGCGACCACCAGGCCGTGGGTTGCGCACCGCCTCGCTTCCATGAGGGCTCACCAATGTACCCCACGCCACCAGCCAGGGCGAATTAGGGGCCCGATTGTGGTACCAGGCTCTAAGGCATGACCGGCTCCGGTGGACGGGACGGAGGAGCGGCGGATCTTCCGTTCGCCGGCTACCTGCTCGAGCGACGCCTCGCCGTCGGCGGCATGTCCGAGGTGTTCCTGGCGAGGCCCCGCGATGGCGGCCAGAGCGCGAAGCGGGTGGTCATCAAGCGGCTCTTGCCGGAGCTCGTCGAGGACGACGCGATCCGGACGGCGT